>NZ_JAMPPJ010000002.1:0-240819 GCF_028481025.1 Providencia sp. PROV150
CCATACTTCACTCTGTGACGGTGTTGACTGCGTTCGGCTCCTTGGGTCACATACTAGTGTATGCTCCCCAAGCTATCCTCTCTGGTCGCCTAGTCACAGAGCGAATTATTTAGAATATTGATAGGACCATACTTCATTTTGTGACGGTGTTGACTGCGTTCGGCTCCTTGGGTCACATACTTGAGTATGCTTCACAATGAAGGCATCTAGTGATGTATTCATATTTTAATTTACGTAACATATTTTTCGTGAATGAATTGTAAGCTACACTTTAACGTTCTAAGTTATTGGCTTGGAACTAAAGAAAATATCTGGCTTTTTATTAATTAAGGGTTAACGATGTTTGGTTATCGTTCAAATGTACCGAAAGTGCGTCTTGTCACTGATAGAATGGTTATTCGTTTGACTTACGAACGTGATAATTATCGACTAGCTGATTATTACAGTCTGAACAAAGACTTTTTAATTCCGTGGGAACCCATCAGGGACAACTCTCATTACCAGCCCGCTGGCTGGCATAATCGGTTACAAGTCATGAATGAAATGCATCGAGAAGGAAGTGCTTTCCATTTCTTACTATTAGATAAAGAAGAAAACGAAGTTATGGGGGTAGCGAACTTTAGTAATGTATTGCGCGGCTCATTTTATGCCTGTTACTTAGGCTATTCACTAGGTGAAAAATGGCAAGGACAAGGTCTAATGTATGAAGCGCTAACCCAAGCGATTCGTTATATGCAACAACACCAAAAAATGCACCGAATTATGGCAAATTATATGCCTCATAATATGCGTAGTGGTCATTTATTGACTAAGCTTGGCTTTGAACGTGAAGGCTATGCAAAGCAATACTTACAAATTAATGGTGAGTGGCGTGACCATGTATTGACGGCATTGACAGATAACACTTGGGCGCTGAATAAAGCCTAAATTCCTAATTTACTTTTCAATCGTAGTCAGTTGCAGCGCTCGCTGTTAAACTGATGCGATTGTATTCTTTTAGTCTATCAATCATGAATTTATTAAAATCGTTGGCGGCAGTAAGCTCCATGACCATGATGTCTCGTGTGCTTGGGTTCATTCGCGACGCCATTATCGCTCGAGTTTTTGGTGCAGGAGCCGCGGCGGACGCCTTTTTTGTCGCATTTAAGCTACCGAATCTTTTACGTCGAATTTTTGCCGAAGGTGCATTTTCACAAGCTTTTGTCCCAATACTGGCGGAATACAAAAATCAGCAGGGAGAAGAGGCCACTCGTACATTCGTCGCTTATATTGCTGGGATGCTAACCCTCGCTTTAGCGATCGTAACTATCCTTGGTATGATTGCCGCCCCTTGGATCATTTATGTTACTGCACCTGGATTTACTGACGATGCTGACAAATTTGCGCTGACGACAGATCTTTTACGAGTCACATTCCCTTATATTTTTCTGATCTCTCTGGCCTCTCTCGCTGGGGCTATCCTGAATACTTGGAACCGTTTCTCAGTCCCTGCATTCGCGCCAACATTGCTCAATGTCAGTATGATCATTTTTGCTGCTTTTGCAGCCCCATACTTTAACCCACCCATAATGTCATTAGCATGGGCAGTGCTGGTTGGCGGTGTTTTGCAACTGGTCTATCAGCTACCACACCTTAAAAAGGTGGGCATGTTAGTGCTACCGCGCTTATCATTTCGTGATAGTGGGGTTTGGCGTGTAATGAAAATGATGGGTCCCGCTATTATCGGGGTTTCTGTCGCGCAAATTTCTTTGATTATCAATACGATATTTGCCTCTTTTTTACAATCTGGTTCAGTATCATGGATGTACTACGCCGATAGGCTAATGGAGTTACCATCAGGGGTACTTGGAGTAGCTCTTGGAACGATTTTATTGCCATCACTTGCGAAAAGCTTTACGAGTGGCAACCAAAACGAATATCGTCACTTGATGGATTGGGGGTTACGCCTTTGTCTGCTACTGGCACTACCTTGTGCGTTAGGGTTGGCGATACTCTCTGAAGCATTAACCGTATCTTTATTCCAATACGGTAATTTTACGGCGCATGACTCACTTATGACACAATATGCCTTAATTGCCTATTGTGTCGGGTTAACTGGGATGATTTTGGTGAAAATTTTGGCACCAGGTTTTTATTCACGCCAAGATATTCGTACCCCAGTGAAAATTGCGATTGTCACGTTAATCTTAACGCAACTGATGAACTTAGCCTTTATCGGGCCATTACAACATGCAGGTTTAGCTTTATCCATTGGGTTAGCTGCCTGTTTTAATGCGGGAGTTCTCTATTGGCAATTGCGCAAGCAAGATATTTTTCAGCCTTTAGCGGGCTGGAAAGGGTTTATCGTTAAACTATTGATAGCGTTAATTGTAATGGGTGCCGTGCTATTTGGTGTCTTACATTTTATGCCGTCTTGGCAAGAAGGTAATATGCTGATGCGTATGCTACGTTTGATAGGCGTCGTGATTGTTGGTGCGGGAAGTTATTTTGTTGCTTTATACCTGCTCGGGTTCCGCCCTCGTGATTTTATGAAACGCAGTATTGCCTAATTAATAAGTATGTCAATGACCTTAAAAGCCCAATTTTAATGAGGAGAGCTCATAAAATTGGGCTTTTTTATCTATGTAATCTACGTAGTTAAGGTGCCAACAGGCATAAATTCTTTCCCTTCAATTTCTAATTATCTACTCAAATTTATTCTCTTTATAACTGAATTATTAATTTCAAAATTATTTTATGAAATTTCAATTAATTGTTTTTATTGATAAAAATAATATCCAGCTCTATTTCTGGGGTATATTTACTGGGTTGTTGTGACAGCAATTAATTTCAGGGGAGTATTCAATTTATTGAATATTATTTGTTGACTGATGTCAACGGAATGGCTATGTTATGTATCAAGGAGGTCGATGAAAAAACACCCAAATAAGCATGTTCAGGCAGCTATTGAATATGCGATAGAAAATGGCTGGGTCTGGGTTACAGCAGGAAACTCATCACATACTTTCTGCAAGTTACGCTGCGGTAACGCAGTGGGTGAACACAAAACACATATGATGAGTGTCTGGTCAACGCCAAAAGTTATGGAAGTGCATGCTAAACAGATAATACGTAAAGTGAATCACTGCATTGCTCTTTTAGGTTAATCCAAGCGGCTTAGGCCGCTTATTTATGTAAGATGGGGAAATTATGGCGCTATTTACTTTCACATTAACACTATCGGGTGTGACTGCTGATACGGAAGGCTTAGTTGATACCTTATTCGCCGCAGGCTGTTGCGATGCATTGGTGTGCTTTTATGGTAAATCGGTTTATTTAGAATTTGATAGGGAAGCGGAATCTTTTGATCTTGCAATTGAAACTGCGATTACAGATGTTGAAAGTACATCGCTGAATATAAAAGTGGAATCTATTGATTCCGCTTTGGTTGGGTTAAGTGATATTGCAGAATTGACAGGGCTAACCCGTCAAGCAGTGGCTTTGCTGAAAGATGGGGCTCGAGGTAAAGGCCATTTCCCTACACCCGTACAACGTTTGAAAGGGACATCCCCGTTATGGGACTGGGCGAGTGTTGCTGATTGGCTACAACAGAATAACCGTTTGTCGAATAACCCTGAACTTTATGAACAAGCAAAAATACTTTGTAAATGGAACTTAGTACTCCGTAATTGCGCAAATGAATATATCGATGAATTACAAAAACGAACAACAAAGTTAGCGAAACAGCGCAAACAAAAACGGCTCACCAAAGTGAACCGTTAATAGACTATTTATTGATTTGATTACATTCTTTCAACGGTTTCAATACCTAGAGTATCTAAGCCCGTTTTTAGTGTTTTTTGCGTTAATGCAGCCAATTTCAAGCGGCTTTGGCGCTGAGCTTCGTCATCGGCTGACAAGATAGGGCAGTGCTCATAAAAGCCTGAGAATAAACCAGCTAGTTCATATAAATAAGCACACATCACATGAGGTGTACCATCACGAGCAACAGTTAGAATGGTTTCTTCAAACTGTAACAAACGTGTCGCAAGCGCAATTTCACGTGGGTCTTGTAATGAAATAGGCAGAGTTAAGTCTGCATGGGTTAAATTGGCTTTCTTGAAAATAGAAGCCACTCGAGTATACGCATACTGCATATACGGAGCGGTATTTCCTTCGAAAGCTAACATGTTGTCCCAATCGAAAATATAATCTGTCGTTCTGTTTTTGGACAAGTCAGCGTATTTAACGGCACCAATACCGACAACATTTGCGACATTGAGCAATTCATCTTCAGGCATATCTGGGTTTTTCTCACGGATCAGCGCTTGAGCACGTTCAACCGCTTCATCCAGTAAGTCTGATAAACGAACGGTACCACCTGTACGAGTCTTAAATGGTTTGCCATCTTTACCTAGCATCATACCGAACATGTGGTGCTCAAGTGCCATTGATTCAGGGATATAACCTGCTTTACGGACGATGGTCCATGCTTGCATTAAATGTTGATGTTGGCGAGAGTCAATATAGTAAAGTGAGCGGTCAGCATGAAGGGTTTCATAACGGTATTTCGCACAGGCAATATCAGTTGTTGTGTACAAGAAGCCACCATCTTTTTTCTGGACGATCACGCCCATTGGTTCGCCTTCTTTATTTTTAAATTCGTCGAGAAAAACAACCGTCGCGCCTTCACTCTCGACAGCTAAACCTTTGGCTTTTAAGTCTGCAACAATACCGGGTAGCATACTGTTATATAAGCTTTCGCCCATCACGTCATCTTCGGTTAAAGTGACATTTAAACGGCGATAGGTTTCTTGGTTTTGCTGCATAGTGATATCCACTAATTTGCGCCACATTTGACGACAATATTCATCACCGGATTGCAGTTTCACAACGTAGCCACGAGCGCGGACTGCGAATTCTTCATCTTCGTCGTAGTGTTTTTTGGCTTCGCGATAAAATTCTTCGAGGTCGGCAAGTGCCATATCTGTGGCATCTTCATTTTGAACTTTCTCAAGATAGGCAATTAACATACCAAATTGCGTACCCCAATCACCGACGTGGTTGGCACGGATGACTTTATGACCAATAAATTCTTGAGTGCGTGCCGCAGCATCACCAATAATGGTGGAGCGTAAGTGGCCTACGTGCATTTGTTTCGCGACATTAGGCGCAGAATAGTCAATGACAATCGTTTCAGGCTTGACGGGCGCGATGCCTAAGCGCTGGGAAGCCAATGCCTCTTCAACATGCTTTTCAACCCAAGCCGGCTCAAGGAAAATATTAATAAAGCCGGGGCCTGCAATTTCAACTTTGCTGGCAATCCCTTCCAAATCTAAGTGATTAACAAGCTGTTCAGCCAGTTGTCGCGGAGCTATCCCCATCTTTTTAGCAGCGCCCATCACTCCATTGGCTTGGTAATCACCAAACTGAGCTTTAGCGGATTGACGCACAAGTGCATCACTGTCTTCTGGAGCACCCGCTGCTAACATCGCAGCACTAATTTTATCTGAAAGAATCGCCTGAATATTCACCGAATTACCTTAAATTACGAACATAGTTACCGCATTGTGCCATCACATGCGCATAACTAAAAGGTGGAAGAGAAAAATCGGCAGGTTTTATACCACATTTTGGGGCTCTCATGCTACAGTCTGCGCCACTGTTTAGCAGATAAGTTTTTGTAAAGGGGGCGTTAAGTGCCACAGTTTAGCAAAATTTCGCAATTACAAGATTTATGGGATGACCTACCTATATTCATAGGTAAATTACAACAGATGGCGCAAGAGATAAACGTATTATTGTCATCCTTTCCGATTGACCATATTTCAGTGCGTTGTCATCATATTACAACTGCAGAACGTTGGCACCAAGGGTTAATGCAATGTGCCCAACTTTTATCTGATAATATAATTAATGGCCGACCGATTCGTTTATATGAGCTAAGTGAGCCATTAAATATCGCGGGTCAAGATGTATTTATCATTGAGTTGCCTTTTCCAAAGGACAAAATTTACTCGAAAGAAAGTTGGGAACACATCGAAATGGTAATAGATGTTGAGCCGAATCAGCTAGAAACCGCAGCATTGCAGTTGTTACCTGAACCTTTACCCCAAGGGTATAGCATTAAAATGAGCCAACCCAAAGGGCAGCAAGAAAGGTTGCCAAATCCAACATTAGCAGTGTCAAATGGTGAGATAACAGTTAAATACCATCCATTCCCGCTAAAAAAGATAATTGAAAGTGAAAAATAAGTGATGTAATTAACGTTATTGATCAATAGTACCCGTTAACTTTTGGCGGTGTGATATCTATCCGATAACATTTTTTGATAAATGGCATTATTAGGCGAATTGTTAACGTTTAACATTAAATCTTTCATTATTTTTTGGGCACATAAAGCCAGTGTTTTATTGCTCTATTTCGGAGGTTGTCATGGCAAAACTGGAAATCTGTTGTTTCGGAATTGAATGTGCCCAAGTGGCTCAAGAATATGGTGCAGATCGTATCGAACTGTGCTCTGGCGCCGCTGATGGTGGTCTGACACCCAGTTATGGTTACCTGAAATTAGCGAAAGAGAAACTACATATTCCAGTTCATCCTATTATTCGTCCTCGTGGTGGCGATTTTTGCTATAACATCAGTGAGTTTGATGTGATCCGTGAAGATTTAATCATGATTAAGGAAATGGGCTTTTCAGGTGCCGTTATCGGTATATTGGATAGCGAAGGGCGTATTGATATCAACAGGATGCAAACGTTGATGGAAATAGCTCAAGGGATGAATATTACTTTCCACCGCGCATTTGATATGTGTATTAACCCATCGTTAGCTTTAGAACAATTAAAGGAACTCGGCGTGGCTCGCATTTTAACTTCTGGGCAGCAACAAAGCGCGGAGTTGGGCTTACCTCTCTTGAAAGAGTTACATGAAAAAAGCCAGCAAATCAATGGCCCACAAATTATGGCGGGTGCGGGCGTACGTTTAGCTAACCTCAGTAAATTCATGGAAATCGGTTTATCTGAGGTACACAGTTCCGCAGGGAAAACGGTACCATCAACCATGAGTTACCGCAAAGTAGGCGTTACAATGGCTTCTAATAGCGAAACCGATGAATTTACTCACTATTGTGTGGATGGCCCTACAGTAGAAGCGATGAAGGACTTTATTTCTATTACAGAAAAAGTTTCCGTTTAATTGCCGCTAGCCATAATACGCAGCTTTACTATTTACCTGCACGGCTTTGATATGGAAATTTTAAATAGATTGTTATTCACTAAGGAAAATCAATTAGTTGGTTTTTCTTAGTGTTTATTAGCTACCATGCAGTTAATTATTGCTAAAATAGTCGATAGAAATACTAATAATATGATTTATTTATCATTAATAGCTTAATTATTGCTTGTGTTGATGCATGTCAATTAACCACTTTTTTTATAAGGCTACTATCTAATTACTATAAGAATACTAAGTAATTCAATTTATAATAATTAATAAGGTAGCAATGTAATGATCAATAAAATCAGGGAAACAGCGCTGAGTAGGCGACAGTTTATTCAAACTTCTGCCTCTATCGCTACAACAACGGCTATCGCCAGCTCTATCTCTCTACCTTTTTCCGCTCAAGCAACACCAACCATCACAATTCAACCAGATGAAGTCAGTGAAAAAATCAAATACAGCGCATGCTTAGTTAATTGTGGCAGTCGTTGCCCACTTAAAGTACATGTGAAAGATGACGTCATTACTCGTATATCGAATGAAACCATGTATGACGACACTCAGTTTGGTTTACATCAAATACGTCCTTGTTTGAGAGGGCGCTCTGTTCGCTGGAAAACCTATAACCCAGACCGCTTGAAATACCCATTATTACGTACAGGTAAACGGGGAGAAGGCAAGTTTAAACGGATCAGTTGGGATGAAGCGACGACGATAGTGGCACAAAAATTGCGCTCAACTATTGATACATATGGCAATGAAGCGATTTACTATCAGTATGGTTCAGGATCTACCGGTGCTAATTTACAAGGACGTAATGCTTGCAAGCGGTTATTAAGCCAATTAGGTGGGTTTCTTGACCAACATGGAACCTACTCAACCGCACAAATAAACGGTGTTATTCCGTATGTTTATGGCAAGTTGGATGATTCGCTGTTATCTGAAATAGCCAATAGCGATTTAGTCGTCATGTTTGGCCATAATATCGCGGAAACACGGATGTCCGGTGGTGGGCAATTCTACGAAACCTTAAAAGCGTTGGAAAAAAGCCAAGCTAAAGTCATTATTATTGACCCACGTCGTACTGATAGCGTGACAACACTAGGTGCTGAATGGATCCCGATTTATCCGGGCACTGACGGTGCGCTTGTCGCTGCGATTATCCATACATTAATTAAAGAACAATTAACGGATGAAGCCTTTTTAGCTCAATACTGTGTGGGTTGGGATAGTCAGACACTCCCTGAGTCCGCACCAAAAAATGGTTCCTATAAGGATTATATTTTAGGGCTCGGTGATGATGGTATTGAAAAAACGCCGCAGTGGGCTAGCCAAATTACAGGCGTCTCACCAGCTCGTATTATTCAACTGGCTCGTGAGCTGGGTAATGCAAAAGCCGCGTGGATTTCTCAAGGTTGGGGGTTACAAAGAACGGCATCAGGTGAACAAGCTGCACGGGCTGTGATGATGTTACCCATTGTTACGGGGCATATTGGACGCCCAGGAACGAATGCCGGAGGATGGGGAGGAAACGTGGCGTATTCTGTGCCAGGTTTTGCTATTCCAAACCCAGTTAAAACCAAAATTCCGTGTTTTATGTGGACAGATGCGATAGCGCGCGGTACCGAAATGACCGCGACAAACTCGACACTGCTCGGTAAAGAACGACTTGAAACCAATGTGAAGTTTTTATGGCACTATGCGAGTAATGTCACGGGTAACCAACATTCTGACTTAAATAAAACCCACAAAATTCTAACGGATGAGTCCCTATGTGAATTTATTTTGGTTTGGGATACGCATATGACGCCATCGACTAAATATGCGGATTTAATTTTACCTGATGTGACCAGTGTTGAATCGAATGATTTAATTAATAACTCGTATGCCAGTGGTGCTTACCATTATGCTATCCGCCTACAAAATGCGATTACGCCATTATGGGAATGTCGCCAATCTTATGATGTTTTAACTGATATCGCTGAAAAACTGGGTATTAAAGACCAATTTACCGAAGGCCGTACACATGAGCAGTGGATAGAACATTGCTATAACTTGATGCGAGAAAAAAATCCACATTTGCCAACGTTCGAAGAAACGAATGACATGGGAATTGTTGATAGAAAATTGGCGAATAGTGCAGATTATATTGCTTTAAAACCATTCAGAGATTCACCTGAAACCTCACCATTACCAACACCATCGGGTAAAATTGAAATTTATTCAGAAAGGCTCGCTAAGATAGCGAAAGAGTGGGATTACCCTGCTGACCAGCGAATACCTGCTGTGCCTGAATATTGTGTAAATACTGAAGGCGTCGAAAACAAGCAAGCTAAACAAAAATACCCGCTGCAAATGACTGGCTATCACGATAAAGGACATGCGCATTCTTCATATTTTAATATTGCGATGCTACGCGAAGCCGTTCCGCACCAGTATTGGATTAACCCAATTGATGCGTCTGCTCGTGGTATTCAAGATGGTGATATGACTGAAATTTTTAATGACCGTGGACGTATGCATATTAAAGCAAAAGTGACAGAACGCGTATTACCCGGTGTGATTGCAGTTCCGCAAGGTGCTTGGCGAGAAGTCAATGAAGAGGGGGTCGATATTGGTGGCTGTATTAATACACTCACCACACAGCAGCCTTCCGCTCTCGTTAAAGGAAATCCGCAACATACTAACTTAGTTGACGTGAAACGTGCATAAGGAGTGACGAATGAAACAGTATGGTTTTTATTTTGACTCAACAAAATGCACAGGTTGTAAAACGTGTCAGGTGAGTTGTAAGGATGAAAAGGACCTTGATTTAGGGCCTAAATTCCGTCGGGTATACGAGTTTGGTGGTGGAAGTTGGCAACAGCAAGAGGGGATATGGCAACAGAATGTTTATAGTTACTATCTATCAATTTCCTGTAATCATTGTTCTAACCCTACCTGTGTTGCAGGTTGCCCAACCGGTGCAATGCATAAACGTGAACAAGATGGGTTAGTAGTAGTAGACCAAACCATTTGTGTCGGGTGCCGTTACTGCGAACTACGTTGTCCATACGGCGCACCACAGTATGACGAAAAGAAAAAATTGATGAGTAAATGCGATGGGTGCTATGAGCGGGTCGAAAAAGGGATGAAACCTGTTTGTGTTGAATCTTGTCCACAACGCGCATTGGACTTTGACGATATCAACATTCTTCGCGAGCGCCATGGCAATATTAGTGGGATTGCCCCCATGCCAAATCCAACTCTTACTAATCCTAATATTGTCATTAAGCCGCACAAGGATGCTAAACCTTGCGGTGACAAGAGCGGTAAATTACAAAACCCAGCAGAGGTATAACATGCACGAACTTCCACTCGTTTTTTTCACCGTATTGGGGCAGTCGGCAGCAGGTTTATATTTATTGGTATATGCGAGCCGAAAACTGGGCATGTTGAGCGAAACCCAATTGCGTCATGCCAATATAGCGGCATTTGTCATTATGATCATTGCGCTAGCCATCGGTGGGCTACACGTTGGGCAGCCTCTGCGCTTCTTTAATATGCTTTTAGGTGTAGGCCGATCACCAATGAGTAATGAAGCTTTGCTTAGTGGTATTTTTGTTGCTTTTGGGGCTGCAACTTTATTATTCACCTTGTTTATTAAAAATAAAGTGCTGAGTGAACTGTGTAATGTTGCCACGGTTATTTTTGGTTTGGCATTCGTCTGGTCAATTCCTCAAGTGTATAATATTGCGACGGTAGCCAATTGGTTTACTGTTTTCACAACCGTACAAATGTGGATGACTCTGTTAATTGCTGGTGGCGCATTGGCTATTCTATTCGGTGCTCAGCGGTTAGGGGCGATGGCATTTTTGATTGGTTCAATTATTATTTTTGCCACTCGTGCCGCTTATGTGTCATTTTTAGGCGAAACAGGACCAGAGATTAGTGCAGAACAAGCTGGTTTTTGGAGCTTCCAGTTAGTCGTATTAGCGGTGATGCTGTTCGTTTATCCGGCTCTGTTATATCGCGGAAGAAACTCATCTGTAATATTAGGCTTATGTGCGCTAGCCGTTATTTTAGCGGAGTTAGCTGGCCGAATTGCCTTCTATAATTTATGGCAAATAACAATGTAATATCTTGATAAAAATGAAATAAAATGCCTACGGCGTAATTGCCATAGGCATTTTTTTATGGTTTACGAGCAACTAAAATAGCGCGTAATGGTGCAGGGTAGCCCTCGATAGTTTTGGTTTTATCATTAGGGTCTAAAAATTCAGCCAATGAATCTGTTTTCATCCATTGTGTGCGGCGTTGCTCTTCCAAAGAGGTCACTTCTTGGTCAACAATCCGGACATCAACAAAACCACATTTTTCTAACCAAACTTTGAGCATTTTAGCGGAGGGAATAAAATAGACATTACGCATTTGAGCATAACGGTCACCGGGGATCAAACACTGAAATTCATCCCCCTCAATAGCTAGACTCTCTAAAACCAATTCACCTTCGCTCACTAATTGGTTCTTAAGTTGCCACAAATGGTCGAGCGGTGAACGGCGGTGATAAAGTACCCCCATTGAAAACACAGTATCAAATGCCTTTAACTCTGGCAGTTGTTCGATACCTAAAGGCAATAAGTGCGCACGTTGGTCATCGCCCAATAATTTTCTCACCGCCTCAAATTGGCATAAAAATAATTCAGTTGGGTCGATACCGACAACAAATTTGGCATCTTGCCCTAACATACGCCACATGTGATAGCCACTGCCGCAACCGACATCTAAGACATAACGGTCCTTTAGTGATGAAATATGGGGTAATACGCGATCCCATTTCCAGTCAGAACGCCATTCGGTATCAATATTCACACCATAGAGAGAAAAAGGGCCTTTACGCCATGGCATTAATTGTTCAAGAATATTATTCAGGCGCCGAGTTTCACCCGCAGTGAGCTCGGGTTCACGTGTAGCAGTCACGCTGTTGCGTAAATCTAAATCAGTTGGGACCATTACAGGTAGGTTATCTAGCATTTTTTCCCATGAAGAAAAACCACCGTGTAACCCTTGTTTTTTCCATGCTGAAAGTTGTGCCGGAAGCGTTTCAAGCCAATGACTTAGGGGGCTAACCGCAATTTGTTGGTAAAAACGACCAAAATCAATCATGCTTAGGCCTCTTTAACCGCTAACAGTGAACCAAAATTAAAACACTGGAACCAAACTTCACAGTGAGTAAACCCCGCATTTTTTAAACGCGCTTTATGTGCTTCAACAGAATCTGTGAGCATCACGTTTTCTAACATGCTACGTTTTTGGCTGATTTCTAATTCGCTATAGCCATTCGCCCGTTTGAAGTCGTGATGCATATTGAATAATAACTCACCGATTTCTTTATCTTCGAAGTTAAATTTCTCAGAAAGGACTAAAATACCGCCGGGTTGTAGCCCTTGATAAATTTTACTGAGTAATAATTGGCGATCTTCTGGGTTGAGAAACTGCAAAGTAAAATTGAGCACAACCATAGAGGCGTTTTCAATATTTACATCACGAATATCACCTTCTATAACTTCAACCGGTGTGTCAGCACGATAGGCATCAATATGGCGGCGGCAACGTTCAACCATTGCAGGGGAGTTATCAACAGCAATAATTTTGCTTTTTTCTACTGTAATATTACGCCTTATCGATAAGGTTGCTGCACCTAAAGAGCAGCCTAAATCGTAAACATGGCTGTTGGGTTTGACAAAGCGACCCGCTAGCATGCCAATCATCGTAATAATATTAGAGTAGCCTGGCACGGAGCGTTGGATCATATCAGGGAATACTTCAGCAACTTTTTCATCGAATTGCCAGTCACCAAGGTTAGCGATAGGCGCAGAGAAAAGGCGGTCTTTTGAGGTTGGATCCGAGTTTGACATAAGTTCTGTATTAATCAAAAACAAAAGTAGGGAAGGATTGTATCAGAAAGGCAGTCTACTGAAAATCAATCCATAAGCAATGAAATAATGAGCGGCACATTAATAATTCGTGCCGTTACAGAGAATAAAAACTAAAGATTAAATGAAACGATTTGTAGCCAAGGTAGGTAATAAGTATTGGCGATAACCATCAGCGCCATGGCAAGGTAAGTTGCTACCATGCCTGAACGGCGATATGAGTAATCGTGATTTTTTAAACCATAAGAGTGCAGTATTCGCCCTGCAATTAAGATCAAGCCACAAATATGAATCATCCACACTTGTGCGCCATTCATTTCCATTAAAAGTAATAAAATTAAAGAGATGGGAATGTATTCGATGGCATTACCATGAACGCGGATTGCGGTTTGTAACTCATAAAAACCGCCATCACCATAAGCTATACGGTATTGATTACGCAGCTTCACAACATTTAAGGATAATCTAAGCAGCAGTAAGGCACCCAGTACAGCGTACAAAGAGCTGACCATTTTTTACTCCACCATAAAACGAATCAAACTATGAAAACACCTAAAAATATAAGTTATAGTAATGGGTATTAACAATATTTGGTGAATTGTAAATCCTAAAAAGCCGTTCGACAAATGAAATCACAACTTTTTTAAGTAATCATATATGCTTTATTGAATTAATCCGTCTTTTTTTAATTGTGACAGAATGGTCACTGCCGTGCTTGAGCAGCGAGGTAAATCGTTAATGCTAAACCAATCCAATTCGGCAATCTCAGCAGCAGGATGGGGTTCGCCTCTATAGTCCGCAAAGTAGCAACGAATACGGACTTGCGTTCCATCTGATTTTCCATCAGCAGGGCCAATAAACTCGCCATAAAACCGGATAGAACTGATAACTAAGTCGAGTTTTAATTCTTCGGCAATCTCACGGCAGAGTGCTTGTACATCCGTCTCACCTTGTTCGCGTTTTCCACCGGGTATATAAAACAAACTTTTATTATGGGAACGCACCATCGCAATTTTGTGATCTGATAGGGTGATTAACCCAAGCTTATCGATGATTTTAACACTCATAATAGGGTCACTCTATTATTTACTGATGATAAAATAATTATGGTTATAAGTGAGTCATTAAGTAAACTGATAAAATTACTTAATGACTTAAATTAAATTTTTAAATGCTATTTCTTTTCAACGATTTTTATCAATTCATAACGAATACTTGGTGCATCAGCCGGTGGGTTAGGTACATCGAATTGCTTCACTTGTACAGTATAAGAGAAGCCTGGTTGATATTCGAAGCCTTGAATTGAGCTATAAAAAAGTTGCCAGTCATCACTTGGGTTTTCTTTCACTTTCATACACTTCATTGGGGCAACGCCCATACAATCAGCAAGTGAAGAATCAATATAAAAAGTTTTTGTATTATCAGTCTCTGCGGGTTTCATGTTTTGGCATCCAGCAAGTAGTACGAACATGGAAGTGGCAAGTAAAAATTTTTTCATGGGCAATCCTTAAACTGCAGATGATGATTAATTCAGCGTTATATCTATATATTGCGATTATAGCAAACTGAAAAAGGTAACGATTCTGAAATAGAAAGATTAATGATTAAAGAGGTATTTATTAATCAATAATTGAATTGGAATGCATTAAGTGGTGATTTTTTACTCAAAAAGGCTTCGAGCTGATGAAATAAACCTTTGCTGCAATATGTACATGGTGCGGATAGTCCCTTAAAATCGATAGGATCATCGTGATAGACGTCTATCTCGCTATTCAATTTTATTATTGTTGATTAGTAAAACAATAATTGATGAAAATATGATTAAAAACAAAATGGTTTACGCGTTATGTAGAATACGTAACTATTTGTCTAACAGAATTTCCTGTATAATGTCTGCCTTTTTGACATTCTGAATTTTCAGCCCGTGTTTCGCAAATAAATAGGGTTCAGCAAAATGCCAAAATCCCGCAGCAAGCAAAAGCACAACAGCTGAGTAAAAGGATATTGTATGCGTACTAATTATTGTGGGCAGTTAAACATCGCTCACGAAGGCCAAAAGGTCACTCTTAGTGGATGGGTAAACCGCCGCCGCGATTTAGGTGGTTTGATTTTTATCGATATGCGTGACCGTGAAGGTATCGTGCAAGTTTTCTTCGATCCCGATCGTAAAGACATATTTGAAAAAGCGTCAGAGCTGCGTAATGAGTTCTGTATCCAAATCACAGGGACAGTACGCGCACGTCCAGATAGCCAAAAAAATAAAGACATGGCAACGGGCGAAATTGAAGTTTTTGCTGAAGAACTGAATGTTTTTAATAAGTCAGAGCCACTGCCGTTAGATAGCAACCAAACAAATACAGAAGAGCGTCGTTTAAAATATCGTTATTTAGATTTACGTCGCCCAGAGATGTCTGACCGTCTGCGTACGCGTGCTAAAATCACCAGCTTTGTTCGTAACTTTATGGATAAAGAAGGGTTCTTGGACGTTGAAACGCCAATGCTAACCAAAGCAACGCCAGAAGGTGCTCGTGACTATTTAGTACCAAGCCGTGTTCATAAAGGTAAATTTTACGCATTACCGCAATCACCACAATTATTTAAACAATTGCTGATGATGTCAGGTTTTGACCGTTATTATCAAATCGTAAAATGCTTCCGTGATGAAGACCTACGTGCGGACCGTCAACCTGAATTCACCCAAATCGACGTTGAAACCTCGTTCATGACCGCAGAGCAAGTGCGTGAAATTATGGAACGTATGATCCGTAATTTATGGTTAGAGGTAAAAGGGGTTGATTTAGGCAACTTCCCAATCATGACCTTTGCGGAAGCTATGCGTCGTTATGGTTCAGATAAACCAGACTTACGTAACCCAATGGAGCTGGTGGATGTTGCGGATATCGTAAAAGATGTTGAATTTGCGGTGTTCTCAGGCCCAGCAAACGATCCGAAAGGTCGTGTTGCGGCTCTGAAAGTCCCCGGTGGCGCAGCTATGACCCGTAAACAAATCGACGAATATGGTCAATTTGTTGGTATTTATGGTGCGAAAGGCTTGGCTTGGATGAAAGTCAACGAGCGAGCTAAAGGCCTTGACGGTATTCAAAGTCCAGTTGCAAAATTCTTGAGTGAAGACGTGATTAACCAGTTATTAGACCGTACTGGTGCCGTTGACGGCGATATCTTGTTATTTGGCGCGGGCGCGAAAAATGTGGTGACCGATTCAATGGGTGCGCTACGCTTGAAAGTAGGTCGTGACTTTGAATTAACCGATTTAAATAGCTGGCAGCCACTGTGGGTGATTGATTTCCCAATGTTTGAAGATAATGGTGAAGGCGGGTTAACTGCGATGCACCATCCATTTACGTCTCCTAAAGATTTCTCACCTGAAGAACTGGCGAGTAAACCTGAAGAAGCCGTTGCTAATGCGTATGATATGGTCATCAATGGCTACGAAGTTGGCGGTGGTTCAGTCCGTATTCACCGCAACGAAATGCAACAAACAGTATTTAGTATTTTAGGTATTAATGAAGAAGACCAACGCGAAAAATTTGGCTTCTTATTAGATGCATTGAAATATGGTACACCACCACATGCAGGCTTAGCATTTGGTCTTGACCGTTTAGTGATGCTGTTAACAGGAACTGATAATATTCGTGATGTTATTGCTTTCCCGAAAACAACAGCGGCCGCGTGTCTAATGACGAATGCACCGAGCCATGCTAACCCGGATGCATTAACGGAACTTGCTATCGCTGTAGTTGCGAAAGACGAAGAGTAAGTTCAATGAAAAAATATAAGCGCCCAGAATCAGTATTAGTCATTATTGTGGCTCAAAATAGTGGACGGGTGCTTATGTTACGACGTAAAGACGACCCAGACTTTTGGCAATCAGTGACTGGAAGTTTGGAGCCTGATGAAAAACCGTATGAAACGGCGTGTCGTGAAATTAAAGAAGAAACAGGTTTTGAGGTTGAACAAAACCAGCTGCAAGATTTGTCGCACAGTATCATCTTTGAAATTTTCCCACATTTCAGGCATCGTTATGCACCCGATGTTACGCATTGCAAAGAACATTGGTTTAAAATGGTGCAAAGTGAAGAAAAAATGCCATTACTGACGGAACACAGCGAATATCGTTGGCTAGCACCAGATGAAGCGGCGAGCTTAACGAAATCCTGGAGCAACAGTCAGGCTATTTTAGAATTTGCTGTTTAATTATTTATTGACGTTTTTTGGAGATATTTCATGGCAGGTCATAGTAAATGGGCCAACACCAAACACCGTAAAGCGGCACAAGATGCTAAGCGCGGTAAAATTTTCACTAAAATTATCCGTGAATTAGTGACTGCAGCGCGTTTAGGTGGTGGTGATCCCGCAACAAACCCACGTTTACGTGCAGCGGTAGATAAAGCATTATCTAACAACATGACTCGTGACACCTTAAACCGTGCTATCGCTCGTGGTGTTGGTAATGATGATAACGATAATATGGAAACCATCATTTATGAAGGTTATGGCCCAGGCGGAACGGCTGTTATGGTTGAATGTTTAAGTGATAACCGTAACCGTACTGTTTCTGAGGTGCGTCATGCATTCACTAAAACGGGTGGTAACTTGGGTACAGACGGCTCTGTTTCTTACTTATTTACTAAACGCGGCGTAATCACCTATGCGCCTGGTGTTGATGAAGATGCGATCATGGAAGCGGCATTAGAAGCGGGTGCTGATGATGTTGAAACTTATGATGATGGCGCAATCGATGTTTACACAACGCCAGAAACTTTTGGTGAAGTGAAAGATGCATTAGATGCTGCGGGTTTCACCAGTGAAGCTGCAGAAGTCTCAATGATCCCATCAACTAAAGCCGAGTTAGATGCAGAAACAGCGCCTAAATTGTTACGTCTTATCGATATGTTAGAAGATTCAGACGACGTTCAGGAAGTTTACCACAATGGTGATATTTCTGACGAAGTCGCTGCCACACTGTAAGTTGTGAGGCACTAAATGGCGGCCTAGTCATTTAGCATAATCCGCGTAGAGAAAGCGGGCTGATGCAGCCTGTTTTCTCTAACGCCTTCGATGCTTTCCTTCCTTTTATTCGCTATACTTGGCTAAGTATCAGTGCCATAACTCGCCTTTATTATCACTATTCTGAATGTTGGATTTGATATTCAAATAGCTATTTGATTGAAATTGATAGTATTATGAAGCTTATTAGAACAACATGATTAATATAAAGAGGCATAAGTAAATTTATATGGCGATTATTTTAGGTATTGACCCTGGCTCTCGTGTTACGGGGTACGGTGTTATTCGCCAACAAGGCCGGCAACTACTGTATTTAGGTAGTGGTTGTATTCGTACACAAGTTGATGATTTACCAAGTCGTCTGCAACGAATTTACGCGGGCGTCTCGGAAATTATCACTCAATATCAACCGGATATATTATCCATTGAACAAGTCTTTATGGCGAAGAATGCGGATTCCGCATTAAAACTTGGGCAAGCTCGGGGAGTTGCGATTGTCGCCGCTGCAAACATGAATATACCCGTATTTGAATATGCAGCACGTCAGGTCAAACAAACGGTGGTAGGCACAGGAGCCGCAGAAAAAAGCCAAGTACAACATATGGTTAAATCGATTCTGAAGTTGTCAGCGAGTCCACAATCTGATGCGGCAGATGCTTTGGCAATTGCGATAACACATTGCCATTTCAATCAAAACCTTTTAAAAGTTGGCGACCCACGGTTAGTTTTAACTCGAGGTCGTTTAAGATAGCGAGTTTATCTTAAACAGAATTGCTTATTAATAAATAGCGCGTAGCTGGATATGCATCCAGCATTTTTTATGGTATAAACAACAGTATTAATGATAATAAACCAACCTGTTCAGGGTTTAGATAGTATGTTCAGGGGTTAGGTAGCAATAGAGGGCTTCAATGTGATAGGTCGTTTACGTGGTATTGTTTTAGAAAAGCAACCTCCAATCGTATTATTAGAACTACAAGGTGTTGGTTATGAAGTCCATATGCCAATGACTTGTTTCTATGAGTTGCCCGAAATTGGTCAAGAAGCGATTGTGTTCACTCACTTTGTTGTTCGTGAAGATGCTCAATTACTATATGGGTTTAATGATAAGCAAGAAAGGGCGCTATTTAAAGAGCTGATCAAAGTAAATGGTGTTGGCCCCAAATTAGCCCTCGCAATTTTATCCGGTATGTCTGCTCAACAATTTGTGTCCGCTATTGAACAAGAGGCTATAGCATCACTGGTTAAATTACCTGGAATTGGTAAGAAAACCGCAGAACGTTTAGTGGTCGAAATGAAAGACCGCTTCAAAGGCCTTAATGGGGATTTATTTAATCAAAATAGCGATATTAATCTGCCAAGTGTAAATAGCAAAGTACCAAATATGGCTGATATTGAAGCGGAAGCCGCCGCCGCACTGATTGCTTTAGGATATAAACCACAAGAAGCAAGCCGTATGGTGAGTAAAGTCGCAAAACCGGATAGTGACTCTGAAACACTGATCCGTGATGCCCTTCGTGCAGCACTTTGATTGAGAGATTTTTAATATGATTGAAGCCGATCGCCTAATAACTGCTGAAGTATTACAGTCAGATGAAGAAGCTATTGACCGTGCGATCAGGCCAAAGCTATTAAATGAGTACATTGGTCAACCTCAGGTTAAAGACCAAATGGAAATATTTATTCAGGCAGCGAAAATGCGAGGGGATGCACTTGATCACCTACTCATTTTTGGTCCCCCGGGGTTAGGTAAAACAACGTTGGCAGGGATTGTTGCGAATGAATTAGGCGTTAATCTACGTACAACCTCAGGGCCTGTATTAGAAAAGGCCGGCGATTTAGCTGCCATGTTAACTAATTTAGAGCCCCATGATGTCCTATTTATTGATGAAATTCATCGATTATCCCCAGTTGTTGAGGAAATACTTTATCCCGCAATGGAAGATTATCAGCTAGATATCATGATAGGCGAAGGACCCGCAGCGCGCTCTATTAAAATTGATCTCCCGCCTTTCACGTTAATTGGTGCAACGACTCGGGCAGGGTCGCTCACATCACCATTACGTGACCGGTTTGGTATTGTGCAACGTTTAGAATTTTATCAAGTTGACGATTTACAACATATTGTCAAACGTAGTGCCCAATACATGGGGTTAGATATCACCGAAGAAGGGGCTTTACAGGTTGCTATGCGTTCGAGGGGAACTCCACGTATCACCAACCGTTTGTTACGTCGTGTGCGGGATTTTGCTCAAGTGAAAGGTGATGGTTCAATTGATGGGCTAATAGCTAACCAAGCTTTAGACATGTTAAATGTGGATGCTGCTGGTTTCGATTATTTAGATAGAAAGCTTTTAGTTGCTATTATTGATAAATTTATGGGTGGCCCAGTTGGGGTTGATAACCTTGCAGCAGCTATCGGGGAAGAGCGTGAAACCATAGAAGATGTATTAGAGCCTTACCTTATCCAGCAAGGTTTTATTCAGCGCACCCCTCGAGGCCGTATGGCGACAGTTCATGCATATAACCACTTTGGTTTAACCCCTAAAGAAATTTGATTATATAAAATAAATAAGTATGGCCCCAATATTGTTATCAATATTGGGGCCATCTGTGCTAAAAACAGCGCGTGATGACTAAAATGCATAGCTTAAAGCTTAAATTAATTTTTCGCTTTTATTGTTAAGCTAAGTACGAATAGAACAGCCGATACCAATACGACAGACGGCCCAGCAGGGGTATCGTAGAAAGCAGAAAGTGTTAATCCACCAGTTACAGCAATCATACCAATTAAGATAGCGATAAAGGCCATTTGCTCAGGTGTTCGAGCAAAACGCCGAGCCGTTGCCGCGGGTATAATTAATAAAGACGTAATAATTAAAGCTCCGACAAACTTCATTGCAATGCCAATTGTTAGTGCGGTAACTAACATTAGTAATAAACGCAGTCTTTGAATATTAATGCCATCAACAAAAGCAAGTTCAGGGCTAACCGTTATGGACAAAAGTGCCCGCCAACGATAAAAAAGCAACCCGCAAACGACAATGACGCCAATAAAAATCGTTATAATATCTTCATAGCTGACTGAGAGTAAGTCACCAAATAAGTAAGCCATTAGGTCAACACGGACATTAGCCATCAAGCTAACAACGACTAAACCTAAAGACAGTGAACTGTGCGCCATAATACCCAGTAGAGTATCAACAGCAAGTTGTGGCCGCTTTTCTAGCCAAACTAAAATTAAGGCCAATAACAAAGTGACAGCAATAACAGCATAGAATGGGTTGATATTTAATAGAAGCCCAAATGCGACGCCTAGCAATGAAGCATGAGCTAATGTATCGCCAAAATAGGACATTCGGCGCCACACAACAAAAGAGCCTAAAGGACCTGCCGCAATGGCAAGTAGCATGCCTGCTACCCAGCCGGGTAATAGTAACTCAATCATGTTTGCAGTCCTTGCTGTGTTGGTGACCAACAATAATATTGCCTTCTAAATCATGTTGATGATTATGTTGATGACGGTATACACCGAGTTGTTGAGCACCACGATAACCAAACATTGCTACAAACTCAGGGTGGTTTGAAACAACGTCTGGCGCGCCAGAACAGCAAATATGGCCGTTAATGCAAAGTACTTTATCTGTTTTTGCCATCACGAGATGTAAGTCATGGGAAACCATTAATACAGCACAGTTCAGCTCAGTTCTTAATTGATTAATTAAGTCATATAGTGCAACTTGGCCTGTAATATCAACACCTTGAGCGGGTTCATCGAGCACTAACAGGTCAGGTTTATTGAGTAGGGCGCGAGCTAGTAAAACACGTTGAGTTTCACCGCCTGATAATTTTTGCATCGGTTGCTCGAGTAAATGTGTTGCTTTGACTCTTTCGAGTGCAGGTAACAAATGCTCTTTACGAGCACCGAGCTTTAATAACATAAAACGTTTAACAGTAAGAGGTAGCGTGGTATCCAGATGAAGTTTTTGTGGAACATAGCCAATAGCAAGAGAAGAAGGGCGCGTAATGGTACCTGATGTAGGGGCAAGTAGCCCAAGTACAACACGTACAATAGTTGATTTTCCAGCACCATTTGGGCCTAAAAGGGTTACGATGTCACCTTTATTCAGTTCAAAGGTAACATCGTTAAGGACCTGTTTTTCGCCAAATGAAACAGAAATTTTATTTAAAGTCAGTAATGGTTGCATATGAAAAACATCTTGCAGAATTTATTTTGTGTTATATTATAACATTTCAAAATCAAAATCACGGAAAAAGACTGCTATGATACATAAATCGAAAAACATTGCCTGCAAATTTCTTTTCGGGGCGGTGGCGACCTCCGTATTAAGTGCAACTATGGTATCAACTGCTAATGCTGATGTTGTAACGTCAATTCGCCCACTGGCCTTTATTGCCGCAGGGATTGCCGACGGTGTCACTGAGACACAAGTTTTATTACCAGATGGTGCTTCACCTCATGATTATGCACTTAAACCCTCTGATTTGAAAAAAATTAAACAGGCTGATCTATTCGTATGGGTTGGACCTGATATGGAAATGTTTTTACAGAAGCCAATCAATACATTACCACAGAATAAACGCCTAGCATTGGCTGAGCAGAAAAACATTAAGCCACTACTTATGGCGGAGTCACATGAAGATGAACATGATCACGAACATGGAGATGAAGCTAACCATGACAAGGATCACGAACATCATCACCATGGTGAGTATAATATGCATATCTGGTTATCCCCAGAAATTGCAAATTACGCTGCGCAAGATATTTATGAGCGTTTAGTAGAGCTTTATCCTGAACAAAAAAATAAGCTAGACGTAAACCTTCGTAAATTCAAAGAAAATATGACGCAAAATGATCAGAAAATTGCTAATATTTTGCAGCCAGCTAAAAATAAGGGTTATTTTGTTTTTCACGACGCTTACGGTTACTTTGAAAAACACTATCAATTAGCTCCATTAGGGCACTTTACGATAAACCCAGAAATACAACCTGGCGCGCAGAAATTACATCAAATACGAACACAATTGGTTGAGCACAAAGCGCAATGTGTTTTTGCTGAGCCACAATTCAGGCCTGCTGTGATTGAAAGTGTAGCACGAAATACGGGGGTGAAAATGGGAACTCTCGACCCACTAGGAATTGGGCTGGCGATAGGGCCAGATAGCTACATGCAGTTTTTGACTCAATTATCAGAGCAATACGCCAGCTGCCTGAATTAAAAATAGAAGGAATTGTTTAAGTGCAGCAAATGGCCAAAAGTCTGGCTCAGGTATACGGTAGCCTGTCTAGGACACATAAAATTGTATTAAGTACGCTCACTGTAGCGACTATGGCCGTCGCAATTTGGCGGCCAGTTCATGTACCAACGACAACTGAAAATGATGGCACACCGGATACCATCATACCGCTCTCATTATTACCTGCAAGTGATGCTACCGACGATATAATTCAAGACAGTAGTGAACAGCTACCTGATGAAGGCCTTGCTGATACCGAAGCTGAAGCAATAGAGACTGGGGGAGAAGCTGCGCCTCTCCCCCATGAATATGTTGTTGCAAGTGGTGATAACTTAACGACTATTTTAACTCAATTCGGTATTGAAGCTGGGGATGTTGCAACGCTATCTAACCAACATAAGTCATTGAGAAACCTTAAAATAGGCCAATCCTTAAATTGGTCTTTAACAGAACAGGGTGAGTTAGAATCATTGACTTGGGATGTTTCTCGCCGTGAGACCCGTGTTTTTACTCGTGTTGGAACTTCAAATAAATTTGAAGAAACCAAGCAAATTCGCGAAGGTGAATGGACTAACAGTGTTTTAAAAGGTACGGTTGACGGTTCATTTGCACAAAGTACAAACAAAGCGGGCTTAACACGTAACGAAGGCCGTGAGGTGATTAAAGCCTTACAATGGCAGGTTGATTTCAAAAAATTGAAAAAAGGCGATAAATTCAGTGTGTTAATGAGCAGGGAAATGCTTAACGGGCGCAGTGAGCAGAGCCAACTCATTGGTGTTCGTCTGCAAACTAATGGGAAAAGCTATTATGCTTTTCGTGCTGAAGATGGGCGCTATTATGATAGCGAAGGGAATGGCTTAGAACGCGGTTTCTTACGTTTTCCAACCGCTAAACAGTTTAGAGTGTCTTCACAATTCAATCCTCGCCGAGTTAACCCAGTTACTGGGCGTGTAGCACCACATAAAGGCGTGGACTTCGCAATGCCTGTTGGCACGCCAGTACTTGCTGTTGGTGATGGTGAAGTGATTGTTTCAAAATACAGCGGCGCTGCAGGCAACTTTATTGCTATCCGTCATGGGCGTCAATATACCACTCGTTACATGCATTTACGCCAATTGTTAGTTAAGCCTGGGCAAAAAGTTAAGCGTGGTGATAGAATTGCGCTATCAGGTAATACTGGGCGTTCGACCGGGCCTCATCTACATTTTGAAATGTGGGTGAATCAACAAGCAGTAAATCCACTTACTGCGAAATTACCAAGTTCTGGTGGTTTAACAGGAAAAGAGCGTAAAGAATATTTAGCGCTAGTAAAAGAAACGAAACCACAACTTAAACTACAGTAACTTAAGTTTCTATTTTATCGCTGGCAGGTACTTGTATCTGCCAGTTTTCTTTGTAATGCTCCCGTAAACTATTATTATAAGCTATAGAGAGATAGCTAATATTCACTTGAGTACAGCATGAATAAAGATCAAGACACTGATAGTAAAAAAGGCTATATGCCAACTTTTCACCGTTCTTATCTATTACCTAAATATTGGGGGGTATGGTTAGGAGCGGGTATTTTGGCAGGATTGGCTTTCATTCCGGTTAAAATCCGTGACCCTTTACTCGCTAAAATAGGAAAATGGGTTGGGCGATTGGCTAAAAGTGGCCGTCGTCGTGCCAAAATTAACTTACTTTATTGTTTTCCTAAATTGACAGAACAACAACGAGAAGAATTAGTTGATCGTATGTTTGAAACCGCACCACAGTCTTTTGTTATGTTGGCAGAGCTATGTCTTCGTGGTGCAAGTAAAACGCTAGCTAGAACGCATTGGCATAATCAAGAAATTATAGAGCGCTTAAAACAGCAGCAAAGCAATGTTATTTTTATGGTTCCTCATGGCTGGGCCGTTGATGCACCAGCGATGTTATTAGCAGCAAAAGGCCAGAAAATGGCTGCAATGTTTCATCACCAAAAGAACCCAGTTGCAGATTATTTATGGAATAAAGCGAGATACCATTTCGGGGGGCGCTTGCATTCAAGAGAAGCGGGTATTAAGCCTTTTATTGCTTCTGTTAGACAAGGATATTGGGGGTTTTATCTTCCAGACCAAGATCATGGTGAGGAGCATAGCGAATTTGTTGATTTTTTTGGTACATATAAGGCAACATTACCTGCAATCGGTAGGTTAATGAAAGTTTGTAAAGCGAAAGTTGTGCCACTATTTCCCGTTTATGACCATAAAACGCATCAATTGCATATTTTTATCCGTGAACCAATGGATGATATCGATGGTAAGGACGATAAGTATATTGCACGAAGAATGAATGAGGAGCTGGAATATCTGGTTTCCCCGAACTTAGAACAATACACATGGATACTAAAGCTATTAAAAACGCGAAAAGAGGGAGAAATAGAACCTTATCAGCGAAAAGATCTTTACCGTTAGTGTCCAGATCTACAGAATAATTTTTGAGCCATTACCTTTTGAGTAATGGCTTTTTTTTGTCTAAAAGTGTGCTCATCATAGAAATATACACTTAATACCCATAATTTTGAAAAGCTGGGTACCATTATTAATGGTGTATAGTTATTTAATTTATTTTTATATTTCTTGGTTTTATTATTAGGCTGTTTTTAGTTACTTGTATTGATCTTTTCGAGAGTATAAGAGAACTGATAGCTTTACATAAAAAAATATCCCCTATTAAAAATGATTATCGATATATCAAAATAAATAACTTAAAAACTTTTAAATATATGAGTAAATAAGGAATGGTATGTAAAAGTATTTATTAACGATAAATAAAATATATCTCCCAGGTTAATAATTTGGAGACTCTATGGTTAAAACCCGAACTACGCTAGACCAATGGATAACCCTACAAGCGGTGGTTGACTACGGTGGTTTTGCTCAAGCAGCTGAAATCTTGCATAGAACACAATCATCAATTAGTTATACCATCAGTAAATTAGAGCAAACGTTAGAAATTGAAATATTTTCTTTAGAAAAACGTCGTGCAGTATTAACTAAACAAGGAGAACAGTTATTAGCGTTATCAAGAGAAGTAACAAATAAAGCGATTTCATTAGAAGAGGTTGCCAAGTCATTAAATTATGAGGGAAATAATAAAATTAATATAGTTATAGATTCGCTATATCAAAGTGATGAAATACTTAAAAAAATTGGAGAGCTAAGCTGCTCTAGAAAGGATTATGATATTGATCTTAAGAAGATTTCACTAAGAAAATCAGATGTTTTTACAATTAAAAATTATGATTTACTAATTACTCATCATTACATTGAGTCGTTAAATCCCATATTTCTTGAACAGGTTGAAGCGGTGCTTGTAACCAACCCAAATCATAAGCTGCAACATTGTTCAGTTGACAATATACTGAAAATAATGGAAAAAACAGCCTCAATTTCTTTGAAGCTTACAGGTATGAATGGGATCAAAAGCATCCAAACTATCCATATTTCTAATGTGGAATTAGCAATTAAATTAGCCGAAAATTCGGTTGGTTATTTATGGTTGCCGAAAAATTTAATCCAGAAAGAATTAAATAATAATTCATTAAAAGAGCTGAAAATAGTAAATAAAAAGTCGTTCTATAATTTTTATATGTATATTAATAAAATCTCAATGGCAAATGAAATTTTAAAAAACTATCTAATTGCTAATAAAAAATCTAAATAAAAGAGCCAGTTCATAAATGATAAAAACAAAGTATTAATATTTTAGATGCAATTTTAAAAAATTCAATGTATCCATTGGTTAACTTAACTAAAGGTAGATGATATATTTCTTCTGAACTAAAAATATGAGTGATTTATTTGTTTATGTAGTAATTAATAATTAAAAATCTATATTATAGGAACTATTATGAGTATTCTAAAAAAATCCCTAACTATAATAGGGGTTACTTTAGCTGTAACATCTACGCCAACTGTTTTTGCTTCAGGTACAATTAACTTTACTGGGGAAATAACTGATATAGCTTGTACAGTTGATAGCAATTCAAAAAATTTAAATGTTGACCTTGGAAAGGTATCAGCTAAAAGTTTAGCCGCACAAGGAGAAGTGGCGGGTTTAAAAAACTTTACTATTAAACTTGTTGATTGTCCAACAAACTCCAAAGTAACTGTACGTTTCGGTGGCACACGTGATACCGCAGACAACGATATTCTTGCAATTAACCAAGCTGTAGGCGTTGCAAATAATGTCGGTGTTGCTTTATTTGAAAAAGATGCAATAACGCAAATTAAGTTGTTTGAAGATTCAAAACAAATTGAATTCGATGGTACAACAGTAGACTTAGACTATGTTGCTCGTTATAAAGCGACTGGTGTAGTAACTGCAGGGCCTGCTAATAGCAGTGCAGTATACAGTATTCAATATCATTAACTAATTGGAGAGTGACAATGGTTACTCTCCTTCTTATTTCAATATAATGGTTGTTTTATGAAAAAAATATTTTTTTCAATCTGTATATGTTTTTTTTCTATAACTAGCACCTCTCAAGCCTCAGGGATTAGTGTAGGTGGAACACGTTTTGTCTATGAAGAAAATAAACGTGAAATTGATATTCCTATTTTCAATAGTGATAAAGAAAAACCTTTTTTAATTCAAAGCTGGGTATCACCATTTGGCGGAGAGGGGAAAGCACCATTTATTGCCATACCACCATTATTTCGTATTGAGCCAGATACAAATGGTTCAGCTAGAATTTCTTATATAGGTGAGTCTATCGGTTCAAATACTGAACAAATTTATTTGCTTAATATCAAATCAATACCACCAAAAAATAATAGTATTGAGAATGAACTACAGATAATCATAAATTCACAGTTTAAATTATTTTTAAGGTCGAAAGATATAGAGCCATTCGACTTTAAAAAAATTTTTTTAGTTGAGAAACCAGATGGGATTATGATTGATAACCAAACTCCATATCACTTATCAATCAAAAATATCCTTGACAATGGCAGGGTTATTGACGGTGCTAGTTTAATATATCCATTCAAAAATGACTATATCATTAAGAAAAAAATAAATAATGGTGACTCAATAGTTGTTCAATTTATCAATGACTATGGCGCTATTATAGAGAAAAAAACCAAATAAGAGTCTCTAAGATGCCAGTTTTTTGTAAAAAAAATACGCTTATGTATTCTAATGTTTTTACTGCGATTAGCTTAATATTTTATATCAATAATACAATTGCTAAAGATATTTTTGATATTAATGCAATTAATTCCGGAATGGAAAACCAAGTCGCAGATATAAATAGTTTAGGCTACCTATCATCTGCGGGAGGACAATTGCCAGGAGATTATTTTGTTGATATCTATATAAATGATAAATTGGTTGATAACAAGAATATAAGGTTTTTATTTGATGATAAAGCTAAAAAATTATCTCCTGAAATAACAAAAAAAATGCTGCTAAACTGGGGTGTGAAAAACTCAGCAAGTGAAAAGTTTTCAGCAAGTGGAGAGGACGAATATTTGAATGACATTAGTAAAATTATTCCTGGTGCTAATTATCAATACAGATTTGAAACCCAACAATTACAAATTAGTATCCCACAAATTGGATTAGAAAATACGAGTAGAGGCTATGTTGAACCAAAGGAATGGGACGATGGAATCACCGCTACATTTGTTAACTACACAGTTCGGTTTAATAAACATTGGTACCAAAATAAGAATAATAGCGATAATTCGTTCTTAGGTTTAAGAAGTGGTATTAATATGGGCGCTTGGCGTTTCCGTAATCATAGTACCTACAGTAAAACGACATATGAAACGAATTGGAATAATCTACAAACTTATGTAGAACGTGATATTCGTAGCTTAAAAAGCCGCTTAACGATTGGTGAAATATCCTCTGATAATGGCGTAATAGAGAGCACCCCTTATCTTGGAGTGAAGCTAGTATCTGATGAAAGTATGTTACCTCAAAGTGAAAGGGGTTTTGCACCTACAGTGACTGGTCTTGTACAATCAAACGCGATTGTTACTATCAGCCAAAATGGCAACGTGATTTATCAAACCACCGTGCCGCCGGGTAGGTTTGCGATTAATGATTTGTATCCAACGTCATATAGTGGTGATCTTGAGGTCACAATTGAAGAAGCTAATGGCACGGTAAGGTCTTTTATTCAGCCTTTCTCTGCAGTGCCAATGATGCAAAGAGCCGGCACATTAAAATATAGCGTAGATATTGGTAAATATAATGTTGATGGTGCACGACGTAAACCTAATTTTGCGCAAGCATCAGCAATTTACGGCTTGCCATATAACTTATCCGTTTATGGAGGTTTCTTAGTTTCTCAAGACTATCAAGCCTACACAATAGGTGCTGGAGTAAATTTAGGCAAAATTGGCGCGATATCAACAGATATTACAGAAGCATCGGTACAATTGATTGATAAAAAGAGTGCGAAAGGGCAAGCGTATCGAATTCAATATTCGAAATACATTCCAAATACAGGCACTTCTTTTTCTTTGGCGTCATATCGTTACTCAACAAAAAACTATTATGATTTTTCTGATTTGAATAATTATCTTTATAATATGGGGCGAAAAAAACAACAGTTTCAAGTATCAGTCTCTCAGTCACTTGACGAAATCGGTTATTTATCGGTGAATGGTTACCAGCAATATTATTGGGACAAAAGTGGTTCTGATAAAAGTTTAACAATGAGTTTTAGCTCTAATTATAATTTATTGAATTACAGCGTTGCTTATTCTTATATTAAACAAGACTATTCAAAAACAAATGACCAAATGCTGTCATTCAATTTGAGTATTCCTTTTGATTTGGGTCGAAAAAATAATTGGGCTAACTATAGCTATAGTACCAGCAAAAATGGAGATTCGATTAGCTCATTAAGTTTTAATGGTATGCAATTAGTAGATAATAATTTGCAGTATAACCTTACGCAAAGACATAACCATAGCCGTAATGAATTTAGCAGTTCCGTTAGTGCAAACTATATAGTTTCATCAGGAGAATACAGTTTGGGTTATAACTATGACCCTAAATATCATGCTATCGATTTCAGTGCAACGGGAGCACTATTATTGCATTCTGGCGGGTTAACGACCTCTCGTACTATCTATGATTCTGCAGTGCTCGTTAAAGCAGAAGATATAGACAATTTAAAAGTAAATAACGCGCAATCACTTTACACTAATTCGTCAGGTTATGCAGTAATTCCCACAGTGACTCGTTATGAACGAAATAAAATTAGTGTCGATACTGCAACATTAAGTGGCAATAATGATGTTGCGATTAATACAACGACAGTCGTTCCTACTCAAGGTGCGATTGTATTAGCTAATTTCCAAGCAAAACGGGGTGCTAGAGTTTTATTAAAACTCAAGTATGCGGGAAAAGCAATTGCATTTGGTACACAAGTTTCTGTTATGGAAAGTGAGGAACAAGTTACAGGCGGTATTGTTGCAAATGATGGGGAAGTTTATTTAAGTGGCGTTCCAGAGCAAAGCAAGATAATAGTGAAATGGGGCAACGGTAATAATCAACAATGTACAGTTCCACTTTTATTATCATTAGAGAATGAAAAAATTCAGTTTATAGAACGAGTTTGTGAATAGGAGTTATCATGAAAAATTTAGGTCTAAAAATAGGCATTTCGTTCCTTTTATATTCACAATTCGGGGCTGCTGAATTTAGGGCTGAATTTACCAGCCAATTAGTTAATCCGAATAAAACACTTTATGTATCACGAACTTTACCAGTAGGTACTTTTATTGGTTCTATTGATTTAGGAACCCACTCTCCATGGACGTGGTGGAATGTGACGGGTAATACAGAAGTTGGAATTTATGTACCAATCGAACCAGGAAATTCAAGGTATATTCCGGGTATAGGTTATGTTAGAGAAATTAATAGTTCAGGCGTTGGTTATACTTTGCATGGTACAGCAATGAGCCCTTGCTCTGGTTTTGCATATGTTGATGGGGTAAATACGAAAGATGGAAATAATAATAATAGATTTATATGTGGCTCTAATGCATCTTCAGCAACGTATACTGTAAAATTAAGGGCGGATTTTTATAAAGTTGGTAATAATGTTAAAAGCCAAACTTTACCAATATCTAATGCTGCGATGTTGATTTTATTCCACAATGGTTTCATTACTACAGATTTATATGGGAGGTTCGAACCCAAAGTAAATATGGGGCCAATCAATGTTATTTCGAGTGGTTGTGAAGTCAAAAATAAGTCAATAGACGTACTATTCGGTAACGTTAGTAAATTGTCCTTTACAGGTGTTGGTTCAACGAGTTCTGAGAGCAAGCAAAATTTTCAAATTGAATTAGATTGTGACCCTATATCTCCGATAAAAATTACGTTTATTGGAACTCAAGATTCAAGTCAAACACCAGGGGCAATCGCACTTAATAATTTAGCCGATGAAAATACAGCGAAAGGTTATGCCATCCAAGTAAAACACAACGGTATACCCATTAAGCTTAATCAATTAATACCGCTCGCCAATAAAAATGACAGAGGGCAATACAACATTCCGTTGGAAGCCGCGTATATCCAAACTCAATCTGCAACGACAGCTGGGAAAGCGAATGGTACGCTACAATTTAACCTACAATATCATTAAATGCTATTTTCTCTGTATTTTACGCAAGTGATGCAGAGCTATACTTTCTTGTGTTAATTCTTTTTTAAGTTAGATAGCGTTTCAATATAAAGGAAAGCCCCCACCCATAGGCGAGGGCTAAAAGATTATTCAACTTCTAGAATACGACAAGTATTCGTGCTACCTACAGTGCCCATTAAGTCACCTTGGGTGACAAGAACCACGTCACCACTCATTAAATAGCCGTTATCACGTAAACGCGTGACAGCTTCATTGGCAGCCGCAATACCATCTGTATGGGTGCTACAGAAAACAGGTGTAACACCACGATAGAGAGAACATTGATTAAGGGTTTTTTCATGACGAGACATGGCAAAAATAGGTAAACCAGAGCTGATCCGAGACATCATACGAGCAGTACGGCCAGACTCAGTCATTGCTATGATAGCTTTAACCCCTTTAAGATGGTTAGCAGCATACATTGTTGACATTGCAATTGCTTCTTCAGGGCTATTAAACTCCGCATCTAAACGGTGTTTAGACACATTTAGGCCCGGCATTTTTTCTGCGCCAAAACAAACCTGCGCCATCGCGGCTACCGTTTCTGCTGGGTACTGGCCTGCAGCAGTTTCAGCAGAAAGCATAACGGCATCAGTACCATCCAACACCGCATTCGCAACGTCCATGACTTCGGCTCGCGTTGGCATAGGGTTAGTGATCATCGATTCCATCATTTGTGTTGCGGTTATAACAACACGGTTTAATTGGCGAGAGCGGCGGATCAATTTTTTCTGGACAGCGACTAATTCAGGGTCGCCAATTTCCACTCCGAGGTCACCACGAGCAACCATAACGACATCAGAAGCGAGAATAACTTCATCCATCACTTCATCATTGGCAACGGCTTCTGCACGTTCTACTTTAGCAACAATTTGGCATTCACAGCCCGCATCACGAGCTAATCGGCGTGCATAATCTAAATCTTCACCTGAGCGAGGGAATGAAACAGCTAAGTAATCAACATTAATTTTTGCAGCAGTTTTTATATCTTCTTTGTCTTTTTCTGTTAATGCTTCAGCTGAAAGACCGCCACCGAGTTTATTAATACCTTTATTGTTAGATAGTTGGCCACCAACAGTAACTTCTGTAAATACCTGTAACCCTTTGACTTCAAGGACTTTCAATTGTACTCGACCATCATCAAGAAGCAAAATATCACCTGGGACGACATCGGCAGGTAAGCCTTTATAGTCGATACCTACTTTCTCTTGGCAGCCTTCACCTTTACCTAAATTGGCATCAAGAATGAATTTATCGCCAATATTTAGGAAAACTTTGCCATCTTTAAAAGTGGAAACACGAATTTTAGGACCTTGCAAATCACCGAGGATCGCAACATGACGTCCTAAACGAGCGGCAATCTCACGTACTTTGTTCGCACGTAATAGATGGTCTTCTGGAGTTCCGTGGGAGAAGTTAAGGCGAACAACGTTGGCGCCAGCGTTGATAATTTTTTCAAGGTTATTATCGCGATCTGTAGCTGGACCAAGAGTTGTAACAATTTTAGTTCTTCTAAGCCGTCTAGACATGTATTACTCCGTTGACCTGTAATGGTGTTGATAAAAGAGTGAAACCATTTCACTCCATTTCGAAACCTGTTTACTGCAAATAGGGATGCTGACACGAGCACAGCTATTATATACAGCCAATTTCTTAATGCTATCAGGTCTGTAAAACTATTAAAGCCTGAAAGCAAAGAAAAGCATTTATACTGTCAATTTATTGCCTTTAGATGCTATCAAACCGCGAATCACGTAATGCTTCTTTGACGCGCTTCAAGTTATCTCTAAATTTTTCACCTCTTCTTAACGTAAAACCCGTTGTTAGTACATCAATGACAGCGAGCTGCGCCATTCTTGATACCATTGGCATATAGATATCAGTATCTTCAGGAACATCAATAATGATAGATAAGGAAGCGGCTTGAGAGAGAGGTGAGTTTTCTGAGGTAATTGCAATTATAGTCGCGTCATTTTCCCGTGCTAAACGTGCCATATCAACTAATGCTTTGGTTCTTCCTGTATGGGAAATGAGCACAATAACATCTCCTTCATTACTATTGATACAGCTCATACGTTGCATGACAATATCATCGAAGTATATGACAGGAATATTAAAGCGGAAAAACTTATTCATTGCGTCGTGTGCGACAGCAGCAGAGGCACCAAAGCCAAAAAAACTGATTTTCCGAGCTTGAGTTAATAAATCAACAGCACGATTAATTGCACTGATATCTAATGTGTGTTTTACATTATCTAATCCAGCCATAGCAGATTCAAAAATCTTATGAGTATAGGTATTTACTGTATCGGTTTCTTCTATATGGCGGTTAATATAGGGAGTGCCGTTAGCTAAATTTTGTGCTAGTCGTAATTTAAAATCAGGGAATCCTTTCGTATCCATTTTTCGACAAAATCGGTTTACTGTTGGCTCGCTAACATCAGCTAATTGCGCAAGTGTGGCGATACTGAGATGAATGGCATTTTGTGGCATACCTAGAATAACCTCAGCCACCTTTTTTTCTGATTTACTTAAAAAATCGAGACTTGTCTTCATTTGTTCTAAAATATTCATATAGCAAAAGCGCCTATTTCATCGAAAGGAGAAATTTTTGAGTCATCACGTTATCCTATTATTGATTTTAAATTTCTTGCTGTGATGTCGTAATAGAGAGTGAAAATATACTATGTATGATATGTAATCTATCTGAATACAGGTGATAAGTAGCAGCTTTTTATGAAACTTTGACCCGTATCTAATTTTCAGAATAGTAAACATCCTACTTATTTTGTTATTTTTTTACGGAAGCTGTCTCCATTCAGTTAAATCGCATCTTTTTAATACACTAAAAATTATTCAGTGTGTAACATAAGATTAAACAGACAATATGTTGTTTTTTTCATCATAAAAACTGTGATCGGTATCATGAACATTTACTGGGCACTAGCAACAGGGTACATTAGCGGAATTAGGGCTAATTTTAACAAAATTACAATAAGGCCTATCCTAGTTAGGTCTTACATTCCGCAAATTGAGGAGAACCAATATGGCGGTACATAATGCTGCTCAAGCTTGTGACTTAATTATTTTTGGCACCAAGGGAGACCTCGCTCGTCGTAAGCTGCTGCCATCGCTTTATCAGTTAGAAAAAGCAGGTTACATTCATCCAGACACGCGCATTATTGGTGTTGGTCGTGCTGAATGGAGTCAAGATGATTATGTCCACTTTGTCAAAGAAGCGTTAGATAAGTTCTTAAAAGAAGATCTCGATTCAGCATTGTGGGAAAAACTAAGCGCTCGCTTGGATTTTTGTAACTTAGACGTTAACCAGACTGAAAGTTTTGTGCGTTTAGCTGAAATGTTAAAACAAGATGCACAACCCGCTATCCATTACTTTGCTATGCCACCGAGTACTTTTGGTGCTATGTGTCAAGGGTTGGGTCATGCTAAATTAAATAAAAAGCCAAATCGCGTTGTCATGGAAAAACCACTGGGAACGGATTTAGCGTCGTCACAAGAAATTAATAATGAAGTGGCGAAGTATTTTGATGAAAGCCAAGTCTATCGTATTGACCACTATCTTGGTAAAGAAACCGTTTTAAACTTACTCGCATTGCGTTTTGCAAACTCGTTATTTATCAATAACTGGGACAACCGCACTATTGATCATGTCCAAATCACGGTTGCAGAAGAAGTAGGAATCGAAGGTCGTTGGGGATATTTCGACCAAGCAGGCCAAATGCGTGATATGGTACAAAACCACTTATTGCAAATCTTAACGATGATTGCCATGTCACCACCGGCAGATTTAACCACTGACCGTATTCGCGATGAAAAAGTGAAAGTCTTACGTTCTTTACGTCGTATCGACCATACAAATGTGCGTGAAAAGGCAGTACGAGGGCAATATACCTCTGGTTTTGTTCAAGGTAAAAAAGTCCCTGGATATTTAGAAGAAGAGGGTGCGAACAAGCAAAGCATGACCGAGTCATTCGTTGCTTTACGCGTTGATATCGATGATTGGCGTTGGGCAGGTGTACCTTTCTATTTACGTACGGGTAAGCGCCTACCTGCAAAATGTTCTGAAGTTGTTGTTTATTTTAAAAAACCAGCATTGAATATTTTCTCTGAAAGTTATCAAGACCTGCCTCAGAATAAATTAACCATTCGTTTGCAGCCAGACGAAGGGATTGATATTGAAATTATGAATAAGGCACCAGGCCTTGATCATAAACATCGTTTACAAACCACTAAATTGGATTTAAGTTTCTCTGAAACTTTCAACCAGACTCACCTTGCAGATGCTTATGAGCGTTTATTACTTGAAGCCATGCGTGGCATTCAAGCACTGTTTGTTCGCCGTGATGAAGTAGAAGAGGCATGGAAATTTGTTGATTCTATTATAGATGCATGGGCAATGGACAATGAAGCGCCTAAGCCATATCAAGCAGGGACTTGGGGGCCGATTGCATCTGTTGCGATGATCGCACGCGATGGCCGTTCATGGAATGAGTTTGAATAATATTATCAATATTTGAAATATTAGGTGGTATATTGACTAAAATGGCGGGGTAATCCCGCCATTTATCTGTGTTTATCATATTGTTAGGTATGGCTACATAGAATATTAAAGGATTAATTCGCTACGTCCTGTCGCTGCCATATGAATAATCGCTTGCTCGATGCGTAAACATGCCATTTTAGCGGCATCAGGAACGGATAGTCCCGCTAATAACTGAGCGGTGAGTTCAGCGCCAAATAAATCCCCCGTTCCTTTTGGTGTGACAGGGTAACGTTTGTGGCGGATTACGGCCACGTTATCTTGGGTAACACAAACGACTTCAATGTTGTCGTCATCAGGCTGGAAAGCACTTGTGATGATTACCCACTGTGTATTTCCCTTTAATAAGCTACGGGCTGCAGCCGTAGCATCATCCAAGTTATGGACTTGTTTGCCACTTAACGTCATGAGCTCGAATTTGTTTGGAATAATACCTGTAGCTAAAGGAATGACTTTATCGCGGTATACCTCGGCAATTTCGGGTGGAATATAAAAACCGCTGTCTTCATCTCCCATGACTGGGTCAACAATAACCGGTAGTGCCGTTCTTTCTTTACGAACTAGAGTTAACCAGTTTGCTAAGTCTTGGGCTTTTTCTGGGGAACCTAGATAACCAGTCAAAATAGCTCTCACAGAATTTAAGCTACCCCGCTCAACAAAACCGTTTAAATAACCACGAAACCACTCACCAGGCAACTCACCACCATAGCAAGTTGTATAATGAGGCGTATTACTGAGTACTACAGTAGGTACTGCCGCAACACGTAAACCTTGTTTTGTCAGGGCTGGAACGGCAATACTATTTCCAACACTGCCATAAATAACTTGTGACTGAATTGAAACAACATCATAAGGTAATGGCGTTGCATCAGTGGAATTTTGGAAACTATTGGAGGTAAGGCTAAAGGCGTTCATGGCTCTCTCTTCGGCATATTACAATCATATAGCTACTATAAGAAGCTTGTTCAATCAGGTTGTCAATGCTAAAAATCGAATAGCTTAATTAAGGCGTGATGAGAGTATAAAAAGTGGAAAAAAGAGATTTTTTTATAAAATAATTCCAGTGAAAAATTTATCATCATCGCTTGTTTATTCGCGCAATAGTTGATAGCTCAAGGGTTGATTAGCATATTAATGAATAGTTATGCATATTTTTATTCAATGCAAAAAATGTTTATATTCATTGACTTAATAAATTTGGCATGTTAAAAATAAACTGAAATTAACTATCAACATGAGGGTTCGGAGTAAATTGGGTAGATGTCTACCTGATGAAAAGAATAAGATATCATGCTTAGCTCAACTAGCGGCAAGATCAGCAAGTCCCAAAAAAGAACGACACACAGGCTTTTCCTTTCAGCTATCCTTTCCAGTGAACACTACTGGTGTGGTGCATTATAGCGTCTCTCTCGATTATTCATTTCGCTGAATAAACTCAGCAATACGTTGTTATTTATTTGAATTTTCAACAACTACGCAATAGTAATCTGTATTTTTTATCTGTACAAAAAATAGACTATTACGTGGCTGTATATAGAGAGATATTATAATGATTTACTGGATATTTTTAGTATTAGCTATCGTAACTGAAGTTATCGGTACACTATCAATGAAACATGCCAGCGTCAGTGGTGATTTTACTGGTATGGTCGTGATGTATGTGATGATAGCAACATCATACATTTTACTTGCTGTTGCAGTTAAAAAAGTGGCATTAGGTGTCGCCTATGCACTATGGGAAGGTATCGGTATCCTTTTTATCACAACATTTAGTGTCATGTGGTTTGGAGAAACGCTATCACCGATGAAAATTGGGGGGTTAGTATTACTGATCACCGGTATTGGACTGATTAAGTCAGGCACCAAGAAAACCACCGTTCGTCAATCTGCACAAAAAGTAAAACAAGTTACACAAAACGCGGTCAATGCAGCCAAAACAAATGCTTTAGTTGGACGCGAAGCTAAGTCGGAGGCGTAATATGGCCAGTCATTTTGAATGGTGGCATGCTGCGTTTTTGATCCTAGCAGTCATATTAGAAATCGCAGCCAACATTTTGTTAAAAATGTCGAATGGATTTAAACGATATTGGATAGGTATTCTCTCCCTAATTGCGGTACTCGGAGCCTTCAGTGCATTAGCGCAAGCTGTAAAAGGAATCGAACTTTCAATTGCTTATGCATTATGGGGAGCATTCGGGATTATCGCGACAGTAGCAGCAGGTTGGATTCTTTTCAATCAACGGCTAAATTATAAAGGCTGGGGGGGAATTGTGTTGCTGTTGCTGGGGATGGTACTTATTAAGATGTCATAATGCTCGTCTTATTTTGCACTGTCGCGTTGTTGGCTGCATTCGTTAACCCTAGTCACATACTTTTGTATGCCCCAAGGGATTAACTCACTTGCCGCCTAGCGACATCACAAACTATTTAGAGCATGGATGGGCGCTAATAATTGGCGCCCATTTTTATGCAAAGCAAAACTTGTTTAATCAATCAATTGCTGCAACAATCTTAATTTCAACTTTATATTCTGGCTTCATCAACAATGCTTGGACAGTACAACGAACAGGTGCGCTTCCAGCAACAACCCATGCATCCCATGCTTGGTTCATCCCAGCAAAATCGGCTTTATCAGCGAGGAAAATGGTGGCATCAAGAATTTTACTTTTGTCTGAACCAACACGTTCAAGCATCACATCAATCGCCGCGAGTGTATTTGCTGTTTGGGCAACAATATCAGCGTCAAGATTTTCAGGAACACTGGTGTAGTAAATGACATTATTGTGAATGACAGCTTCAGACCAACGATTATCAGGGTCAATACGTTTGATAGTCATAATTATTCCTTATTATACATGTGGCTCAAGAATAACAGTTTGCAGGCTGGATGAAAATCAGTTGTTCAACGAAGTAATAATTACCTAAGCAGGGTTAAGAAACTCATGGTAAAGTGTGCACTCATTATTCCTAATAAATAGGTCATGTAGTGCACGACGATTTTTCTGCGGATGGCTTTTTAGCCAGAACAATTCCTGGTTTTCAGCCTCGAGAAGCACAAGTTACGATGTCGAATGCAGTAACCGAGTCGATTGAGCAGCAGCATGTGCTGGTGGCGGAAGCGGGTACTGGAACAGGAAAAACATATGCTTATTTAGTTCCTGCACTGCGTAGTGGAAAAAAAGTCATTGTTTCTACGGGATCAAAAGCCTTACAAGATCAACTGTATCACCGAGACTTACCGACAATTATTGATGCGATGAATTACACTGGACGGACCGCGTTATTAAAAGGGCGTTCGAATTATTTATGTTTAGAGCGATTAGACCAACAATCCCTTGGTGGTGGTAGTCTTGAGCCGGAAATATTGTCCGCTGTTGTGAGGTTACGCAGTTGGTCCATTGAATCTGAGCTAGGTGATACGAGCACTTGTCATGATATTGCGGAGGATAGCCCTGTTTGGCCGTTAGTGACTAGCACCAATGATAATTGTCTTGGAAGTGATTGCCCACGTTATCAAGAATGTTTTGTCTTAAAAGCACGACGTAAAGCTTTAGAAGCGGATATTGTCGTTGTGAATCACCATTTATTTATGGCTGATAGAGTCGTGAAAGATACAGGTTTTGGAGAATTAATTCCCCAAGCAGAGGTCATGATTTTTGATGAAGCGCACCAAATTCCTGATATAGCCAGCCAATATTTTGGTCAGCAACTAAGTAGTCGCCAATTGCTTGATCTGGCACGTGATATGATTATGGCCTATCGAACTGAGTTAAAAGACCAAGTGCAACTGCAAAAAAGTGCAGATAGGCTCACTCAAAGTACGCTAGATTTCCGGCTCAATTTGGGAGAAAACAGTTTTCGTGGCAATTTACGTGATTTACTAAAGCGCCCTGAAGTACAAAGAGCATTGACATTACTTGATGATTCTCTTGAACTTTGTTACGAAGTGATCAAAACCACTTTGGGCCGTTCACAGAGCTTAGACTCTATTTTTGAGCGTGTTACTATTTACCGAAATCGTTTGAACCGTTTAAAAGATGTGACAATTGCAGGCTACAGCTATTGGTTTGAAAGTTATGGTCGCCATTTTTTACTGGCACTAACGCCATTAACGGTTGCAGATAAATTCAGCGAAATGATCGCAAGTACGCCAGCCAGTTGGGTATTTACATCAGCAACTTTGTCGGTAAATGAAAAACTAAGTCACTTCACTGACCGTTTAGGTCTAGCCACGGCAAAAACGCTATTATTAGCCAGCCCATTTGATTATCAAAGCCAAACTTTATTATGTGTTCCGCGTTTTTTACCCGAACTCAATCAACGAGGCCTCGCACAAAAATTGGCAACCATGCTACGACCTATGATTGAAAAAAATCAGGGACGTTGCTTCTTTTTATGTACATCACACCTGATGATGCGTGAATTGGCCGAGGAATTTAAATCTTCATTGACATTACCGGTTCTAATGCAAGGGGAAAGCAGTAAAAACAAACTGTTATCTCAGTTTATTGCTGCGGGGAATGCTGTTTTAGTTGCCACTAGTAGCTTTTGGGAGGGGGTTGATGTGCGAGGTGATGAATTAACTTGTGTCATTATCGATAAACTCCCATTTACTGCCCCTGATGACCCGCTATTAAGAGCGCGCATCGAAGATTGTGAATTACGGGGTGGAGATCCATTCTCGGATGTCCAATTACCAGATGCAGTTATTACTTTAAAGCAAGGTGTAGGGCGGCTAATTCGAGACACTAGTGATTATGGTGTCATCGTTATTTGTGATAACCGTTTAGTGACTCGCCCTTATGGTGAGGTTTTTTTACGTAGCCTTCCGCCATCACCACGAACAAGAAGTATACAAAAAGCAATTGCATTTCTTGAAGAGAAAAGGCAAGAAGTTAATAGAGTGAGGTAAATCCCACCTTGTTTTTCTGCTATTCCTACGGCCGTTTATGTTAATATAATCGGCATCTTTTAATCAGAAACTATTAATTTGCCGGAGTTTAGGCATGTCGAGTCGTATTCTTGCTGTTGATACAGCAACAGAAGCCTGTTCAGTCGCACTTTGGTGTGAAGGTGACATTATTTCGCGTTTCGCGATTTCTCCTCGAGAGCACACACAAAAAATTTTACCGATGGTTGAGGAAGTTCTTGCAGAAGCTGGGATGGGGTTGAACCAGCTAGATGCATTGGCTTTCGGACGTGGTCCTGGTAGTTTTACAGGGGTTCGTATTGGTGTTGGTATTGCACAAGGGTTAGCACTAGGGGCTAATTTGCCCATGATTGGCGTTTCCTCTTTAATGACACTTGCTGAAGGCGCCTTTCGTATAATGGGGCATCATCAGGTATTAGTGGCTATTGATGCACGGATGTCAGAAATTTATTGTGCCCAATATCAGCGAACATCCGCAGGCCAATGGTTAGGTGAAGAAACTGAAGCAGTTCTACTTCCCGACGATTTTAAGAGCAAAGTGACAGGGCTTTCAGGGCTGTGGGGTTATGCAGGTACTGGGTGGGAGGCATATCCCTCATTGTTGAATGCATCAATTACATTAGCTAACAGTCATATTACGCTGCCTGATGCGCAAGATATGTTACCCATTGCTGCTCAATTATGGCAACAGGGAAAAGTGGTTGCCGTTGAAAATGTTGAACCTACTTACCTGCGTAATGAAGTTACATGGAAAAAATTGCCTGGTCGTGAATAATACACAGAAAATTAATTGATGTTGAATTGGCTATATCAGGTGATATGGCCAATTTTTTATATTACACACAAAACAAATCAAATATTGAATAATAAAAATACAAATCGAATCATTCAATAATTTAGGATATTATTAGGTGGTAAGATAATTCTTATGGCTACTTTTAACATATCGTGTTTTGTTTACTAAATGCTATTTAAAATTGTATTACCTGAATTTATAATATCGCTAATCGGAGGTGGTCTATGAATATTGAATTAAACTGCCGTAATGCACTTAAAGGTCTTTTTATTGCAAGCGTATTAGCGCTGACAGGGTGTGTTTCAATACCTGCTTCAATTCAAGGCTCGGTTCAAAACCCAACAGATAACTTAACATCGGTACAAAATGCTCCTGAAATGTATATTGGCCAAGAGGCGCGTTTTGGTGGGAAAGTCCTTGCAGTTGAAAACGAAGCAGCAAGAACACGTTTAGAAATTGCGGTGATGGCATTGAATAAATATGATGCAGCACCAGAGCTTAATTCCCCTTCAATTGGCCGCATTTATGCGTACTTAAATGGTTTTCGTGAGCCAAGTGATTTTACTAACCGTTATATCACTGTGGTGGGGAAAATCACGGGGGAACAGCAAGGGAAAGTAGGGCAAGTTCCTTATAAGTATGTCACGTTAGATGTAACAGGTTTCCAACGCTGGAATGTCGCACAAAGTGTTATGATCCCGCCGTCTGGCCCTTGGGGTTATGGTTATTATGGCGACCCGTATTTTTATAACCACCCATGGGGTTATGGTTATGGGTACGGTTATCCAGGAGGCCCAGTACCCGTACAAACTTATCTAACAGAATAACGATTATTTTTCTTTATTTAAAGGCCCCGATTATTGCGGGGTCTTTTTGTTTTCCGTAAAAAGATTATCTAAATAAGAGCTGATAAATAAGAGTGTTTAATAAAAGTATTAGCTAAAATTTAATCCCAGCAAAAGTGACTTCGGTTAATGTAATAGATTAAATCCCTTCTTAAGTGCGAGATAACCTTTCCAAAAATAGCGTAAAATCATGTATAATCAGGCAATCTTGTACAGATTTACATCTGTTTAACGAATTTAAGACAAACTAGGCGGCTTAGTCCGCCTAGTTTTTTCTTGAAGGAACAAAATTTATTTAGTGATAGACCTCTCAACCTTGACATTGTCTGTTTTTCAAACTGGTACGCTGAGTTAATAATTTGTTAAAAGAGATGTTGAGTATAATAACTTCACTAAATTCAGGAGTAACATTTTGGAAAAAATCTGGCTAAAAAATTACCCTGCTGATGTGCCGGAAGAAATCAATCCTGATAGCTTCGCTTCTCTAGCAGAGTTACTTGAAGATGCGGTCTCTCAATTTGCCGACCAACCTGCATTCATTAATATGGGAGCAGTGATGACTTATCGGAAACTTGAAGAGAGAAGTCGCGCTTTTGCCGCCTACTTACAAAATGGACTTGGTCTTAAAAAAGGGGATCGTGTCGCATTAATGATGCCAAACCTATTACAGTATCCGATTGCCCTGTTTGGGATATTGCGAGCAGGTATGGTGGTAGTCAACGTCAACCCACTTTATACCCCGAGAGAACTAGAGCACCAATTGAATGATAGCGGTGCAACCGCAATTGTAATTGTGTCGAATTTTGCACATACACTGGAAAAAATTGTTTTCAATACCAAAGTGAAACACGTCATTTTAACTCGTATGGGTGACCAGCTTTCACGTCCTAAAGCCACGATTGTTGATTTTGTTGTCAAATATGTAAAACGTTTAGTCCCTAAATATAACTTACCAGACGCCATCTCCTTTCGCCGTGCCATGCATTATGGCTATCGTATGCAATATATTAAACCTAACATTGCTGGTGATGACTTGGCCTTTTTGCAATATACAGGTGGAACCACCGGTGTTGCTAAAGGGGCGATGTTAACTCATCGCAATATGTTAGCAAATATTGAGCAGGCAAGGGCAGCTTACGGGCCTGTACTGAAATTTGGTGCTGAATTTGTTGTCACCGCTTTACCGCTGTACCATGTTTTTGCATTGACAGTAAACTGCTTACTGTTTATCACTGTAGGGGGCGTTAACTTATTGATTACTAACCCTAGAGATGTACCGGACACCGTAAAACAATTAGGACGTTATCCGGTTACGTCAATTACCGGGGTTAATACCTTATTTAATGCATGGTTGCACAACGAAGAGTTTAAAAAACTGGATTTTTCGCGTTTACGTCTTTCGGTTGGTGGGGGGATGCCTGTTCAAAAAGCAGTTGCAGAAAAATGGCAAAAGCTCACTGGGAAACATTTACTCGAAGGGTATGGGTTAACGGAATGTGCGCCACTAGTTACAGGTAACCCTTATAATTTAACCAGTTATAGCGGAAGTATTGGTTTACCTGTTCCGTCAACAGATGTTAAATTCCTTGATGACGATGGCAACGAAGTCGCTATTGGTGAGCCTGGCGAAATGTGGGTAAAAGGCCCGCAAGTCATGAAAGGGTATTGGAACCGGCCTGATTCTACCGCGGATACGATAGTGGATGGTTGGTTAGCGACAGGGGATATCGCTGAAATTGATAGCGAAGGGTATATTCGTATTGTTGATCGTAAAAAAGATATGATCATCGTTTCAGGTTTTAACGTCTATCCAAATGAAATTGAAGATGTCATTTCTGCACATCCGGACGTGATAGAATGCGCTGCAATTGGTGTACCTAGTGAAAGTACAGGCGAAGCGGTTAAAGTTTTCGTTGTAACGAAAAATGCGAATTTAACGGGTGATGAGCTAAAAACCTTTTGCCGCCGTTCATTAACCGCGTATAAAGTCCCTAAGATATTTGAATTTCGTGATGAATTACCAAAATCTAACGTGGGTAAAATTTTACGTAAAGACCTACGTGATGAAGAAAAATTGCAAAGAGAAAAATCACAAGTATGATTGTGGTTTAGTCGTAAATTATAAATAGATGACGCCGGTTTTAGCCGGCGTCATTGTGATGAAAATAACAAAGAGAAACTTGTTTTGAATTATCGTTTAGTAACTACAGATAGCGAATTAGCCCAAGTATGCCAAGAGGCGAGTAATGCACCATGGCTCGCTTTGGATACCGAGTTTGTTCGTACCCGAACATATTACCCACAACTAGGTTTGCTACAGCTATATGATGGAAAGCAAGTTTCGTTAATTGACCCATTATTAATGACGGATTTTAGCCCGTTCAAAGCACTTTTAACGAATCCTGAGCAACTTAAATTTTTACATGCAGGTAGTGAAGACTTAGAAGTGTTTATGCATGATTTTGATTGTGTCCCTGAGCCGATGATCGACACACAAGTTGTGGCGGCATTTTTAGGTTATCCAATTTCTTGTGGTTTTGCATCATTGGTTGCTGAACATTTAGGTATTGAACTAGACAAAAGTGAATCACGGACAGACTGGCTTGCGCGTCCTCTGAGCGAAAAACAATGCGATTATGCAGCCGCAGATGTGCTGTATTTGCTGCCATTAGCTGAAATTCTAATGGAAAAAGTGACTGAAGCGGGCTACTTGGAAGATGCCAAAGATGAGTGTCAACGTGTTGTGGCTCGTCGGCAAAAAGCCTTAAAGCCAGAAAAAGCCTACATGAATATCCATAATGCATGGCAGCTACGTGATGAACAGCTCGCTTGTTTGCAATTATTAGCCGAATGGCGTTTAAACCAAGCTAAAGCCCGCGATATGGCTGTTAACTTTGTAGTAAAAGAAGAGCACCTGTGGAAAGTGGCTCGTTATTTACCGGGCTCTCTGGGTGAACTTGATGCACTTGGCTTAACTGGGCAGGAAATTCGTTGCCATGGCAAGCGCTTGTTAGCCATTGTCGAGCAAGCAAAGCAACTTGATGAAAGCCAATACCCAACGCCTGTAGCGAATATTACGGAACAGAGCCAATACAAAAGCTTATTTAAAGAAATTAAAGCGATGGTCAAAGATATTGCTGAAAATGAAAAATTTAATGCAGAACTATTGGCTTCTAGGCGGCAAATTAACCAATTACTGTCGATTCATTGGGGGTTAAAATCTTCGCTTACACCTCCTGAGCTGCTGTCGGGGTGGAGAGGGCGATTACTCGCCGAGCCCATTACAAAGTTATTAGCAAACGAGTAATATATTAAGGTACAAGAAGAAAGCTTCTTGTACCTTATTTAAATAGCTTAGCTTATTTATAATCTTCAATCTTATCTTCATTTTTATTTATTATTCATTCAATAAACTTATAAAAATATACGTCACATTTACTTGTGGGTGTATTTATCTTATTTTCACTCAAAATTTGTAATTACTCTTAAAAATTCAATTAATCTTTAATGTAAAACGCAATAAATAAAACTATCCATTATAGGGTCTTTAATTAACCAGTTAAAAAATAAAAGGTTATTTTATTTTATGGTTTAATAATAAAAAATTGAATTATATTCCTTACATTTGTAAATAAAAATCATTTTCATATACTGAATCTCGAACATTAAAGGAAAGAATAATCTTTTATTTAATGTGTTTCGTTAATAAACCAATCTAATTCAAACTTCTATTGAAGAGGATGAATAAATGAAAAAATTATCACTAATTACAGTCGCAGTATCTTTCTCTGTATTTTCTGTTGGTGTTATGGCAGAAACAGAATCAGCGCAAAGCTTAAGTTACGTAGGTAATGAAACAAATATTATTGTTGATAAAACCCAATCAACCATGGGACCTCATGGTGGCAGTATTGGTGCACCGGGTATCGGTTCTCGCTTTATGAGAAATGGAAAAACAATTTCGTTCTCTGGTTTAAAAAACTTAGTCACGCAAAAGCCTGACAACGTGTATGTTTTGGAAAGTGGCGGTAGCCCGCACGGTGGAATGGGTAAGTTCCAATTTAGCCAGGTTGCAGATGCCGAGGTATATTTCGGTGATTGGTCACAAACAGGGGCTGCTGATGATGCAATGCACACGGTTTATTTCTCTGGTGAGAATGCAACGACAGAAGTGCCAACCAGTGGCCAAGCAACTTATACGATAGCGGGTATTAACCAGTTTGCAGGAGAAGAAAAACAGACAGGTTGGTTTAATGCTGACTTTGCGGATAAATCATATACAGGTGCATTAGAAGGAGTAAATAGCCACTCCATGGAAGGGGCTATTAAAGAAGACGGTAAATTTAGCGGTACTGCCATTGCCAATGGAATACACCAAGGTGATAGTATGGGGCAACTCTTTGGGGATAATGCAGAACAAGTGGCGGGTATTCTCTCTTATGCGGATAACCGTGAGTTAGACACGGCATTTGGTGGCCAGAAAGACGAATAATTACTGAACATATAATAAGCTAAAAAAAGTAGGCAAAAGTGATTTTGTCTACTTTTTTATTTTTGTCATTAAAATGGTAGCCTAATCATGTTATTTTTTAATAAAAAAACAAATTTAATATATTTGAGTTTATTATTACTTTTTTCTCTCCCTTCGGTATCGTCAGCTCAAGAGCTAAAAGGAGGAGTTATCGGTAATTTAAAAGATTATAGTAACAAAAAACATCAATCAGAAATAAATAATGTTAAATATAGTGAAAAAAATATCGACGAACTTGGTTTTATTCTTTATGATCTCATTCAGAAACAAGATTTTGACAAAATAAATGAAATTATTGGTAATTACGTTGACCATAAAGACCACGATAAAGAATTGGTTAAATATATTCATTCAGAAAGGGCAGTTTTAAATAAACAGTATGATTTAGCAATTAGCCTATATAATGAAATTTTAATTCACAAGCCTAATATGTTATTGGTTGAGTTAAAACTTGCACAAGCACTGACTTATGTTAAGCACTATGAATCAGCATTATCAATATATCAAAGCATCAAAGTTAAATATAAAGGAAGAATATCAAATGGGTTAACTAAATTTATTAAAAGTCAAATAATAGATTTAGAAAATAAAAATCGTTGGCAAGGTACGATTAAGTTAGGCTCAAGTTATGATTTTAATTTAAATGAAGCATCAAATAGCCGTGAGATGTACTGTTTTCGTAGTAAATGTATGAATAGTAGTAACCAGTCTATCGCTGGTGGAAAGTGGCATTATTATACTAAACTATCAAAGCGTTTTCCTCTAGTAGGAAACCACTCAACGGTACTCTCATTAGGTGTGGTTGGGGTGGAGCCAATGAAAACAGTCACGGTTAGAAAAATGAATATATATGTTACTGGGGGGTATCAATTTGATAACGCGAATACAAAGTTCTATATACAGCCTACCCTTGAAGCTAAATGGCATGATAACCAATACTATAATTTAAGCTTTGGGGGGAAAATAGCGGCAGAATACACATTGAGCCGTCGAGTAACATTTCTAAGTGATATTGAATATAAAAATAAAACGTACCCTTATAAATATAGTTTCAATAACGGCGATAAATGGGTTTATTCAGTTACTGGTACCTATTTAATGAACCCTCGATTAATGGTTTTTGGCAGTTTTTATGGAGCCAATAGAAAAAAGCAATACGATAGTGATAGCTATGTACAGTATGGGGTTAGGGCGGGTTTTCTAAAAGTAACCGAACTGTGTGATCTACTTGTTGCGATAGGTTATAAGCAAACAAATTTTGAACAGTTTGATGCATTTTTGAATGTAAAAAGAAAAGATCATAATGGGTATTTAAATACCCAATTAACATTTGATAAAAATAAAATATTAACTTTTACGCCTTCTATTTATTTTAATAGCCAAGTGAATAAAAGTACTGCAGATATTATTTATTCTTTTAAGCAAAGTGAAGTCGGTGTCAATTTCACCAAGAAATTTTAATTTTCACCGGAACAGATAATGAAAATCAAAACAGTGATAGCCATTAATATCGCAACAGGGTTATCTATTGGCAATATTACAAACTTAGTCTATGCACAACAAAGTGAAAACATCGGTTCTATTGTGGTAAATGATAAAGCGGCCACAATCAAAGAGCGTGATAGAAAAGGGGCGGATGACCAATATGATAAAGACGAATCAAATATTTACATTAGTAAAGAAGAAATTGATCGTTATAAAGGTACTAACCCCGCAGACACTATTAACCATGCGGTAGGGGTATATAGTGGAGATGCCCGTAATAGCGGGGCAATAGACCCCAATGTTCGAGGTATACAGGGGCAAGGGCGTGTCCCGGTGACTGTAGACGGTACAGAGCAAGCTATCACTGTTTGGCGTGGTTATAATGGGGCGAATAATCGTAATTATATCGACCCGAATATGATTAGTAGCATTAAGGTAATGAAAAGTGCAACGCTAGACCGCAATGTGCGTACATCGACGGGGGGAGGAGTTGCCATAACAACGCTAGGCATTAATGACGTTGTGGATAAATACGACAAGTTTGGTTTTGATATTAAATTAGAAACATCAAGTAACTCGACAAAACCGAGGGTTAATCAATTAAGCCACGGTATAGATTACCGTGATGATAAGCGGCTATTGAATACGTTAGACATGCAGAAGTTTCGTGGGATTTATTTTAAAGATCACGAAATGCTTGTTGATCCTCGTAGTAAAGGTAATGCTAATTTTTTTAATCTGCAAGATAACGCAGCGCGTATTGCCGTTGGGACACGGCAAGAAAAGTTTGATTTGATGCTAGCATACAGCTATCGCAACCAAGGTAATTATTTTGCTGGGCGCCGAGGGGCGGGTAAATTTTATGACGACATCATTACTTATGACTCTAATAACCCAAATAAAGCGATAGACCCATATATGCCCTTCGTAGCTAGGATTTATGGGCCAAATAAAGAGGTGGCGAATACATCAAATGAAATGTCGACATGGTTAGCTAAATTAAATTTAATGCTACCTAATTCACAGGACTTATCCCTTGGTTATATGCATACATCAAGTCATTATGGCGAAATCATGCCATCGCAAATTCGTTATCATGATTTAGAGGGAAAAATTCCACAATGGCCTTTAGCTAACTTGGCGTTAAATACTTTTTACGCCAATTATTCGTTCAAACCTGAGTCCATTGGTTGGATTGACTTTCGATTAGGCTATTGGTTGACAAAAACTAATTTAAACTCAAATACCGCAGGTGGCCAACCTAGGGAACCAGTGGAAAGGGATTGGAATTATGAATTTGGTCGAGATAAAAATGTAGCTAAAAATCCTGCTATCAATGGCACCTTAGTTGATGGGATTAAATTAAACCAACTAAACGATCGCTATGGTGTTTCATTATCTAATAAATTCCAAATTACACCTGAATTTAAAGTGACTTTAATGGGAAGCTTAATTGATGAAACTATTGGTAGCCGTGAAGATATCTTTAATTCGGACTCTAGCCCAAAGGGGAACATGTTCCGTGCTATCCCTAGGGAAGGTAAGCGTCGGGAATATAATGGTACTATTAGGTTTGATTGGCAGCCTACTGATTGGTTAAGCCTGAATGCGGGGGCTCAATATATTAGTTACTGGTCAAGGGATTTATTAAAAGAGAGACGCATTGCGGCCAAAGATGTAAATTATGCGCCCTATAGCCATATAATAGCTAAAAAATATAGCTTGTCTCGTATATTAACTTCAGAAGAGTATCAATTAGTACAAAAATATGTGGATGATAAAGGGCGAACGTTTAATGATTTAAAAAATAATTTATATGCTCAGACTCGGTTAGTTGAAAAAGCACTGTCAATGCCTTCTTCTACTATAATAATGGGGAAAATAGTAACTCCAGAAGGAAAAAAACGAGAGTATAGAATTTTTGAGCAGAACCACACAGCAGAATGGAAAGTTGATGAAAATAATAGGTTTATACGTAAAAATAATCCATTCTATAATGGCGAAATTGACTTAAATGAAGAGGCTATAGACCCCGTAACAGGATTAATAGCAAAAAAAATAGGGGTAACAAATAGCACAAATGATGAATTGATGTTCACAAACGACCAAAAATTTAAAGCGCCAAAAAGAAATGAAGAATCAGCTTGGGCTCCGGCATTAGGGGCAACAATTTATTTAACAGAGAATGATCGAATATTTGGGCGTTATTTAGAAACCGTTAGGATGCCAAGTATCTTTGAAGACACTATTGGTTTTTCGGGAGGAAGAGAGCCGAATTACACGGCACCAGTTTATTTGCCAGAACGCAGCCATACGATAGAACTGGGATATGTGCGTAATTTCCAAGAACTGGTTGCGGCAGAAAATCATGCTGATTTACGTATAAATTACTACAATACCGTAGTCACAAATGCCTTTGATAGGAACGACAGGTTAGTCTTTACGCAGGTTGATAAACATAACACAGCTGGTTTGGAACTATTGGCACGTTATGATAATGGCTGGGTATTTGGTGACTTAGGGGTAGATTACCGTTTAAAAAATGAAGTTTGTGATGAAGTGTCATTGATGGTAATGGATCCCTATAACCAATTTGGTGGCTCAGAGTGTACAACAGCAGGGTTCCCTGGCGGCTATTTGCGTACTCAATTGCAACCTAAGTACAGCATTCATGCCAACCTAGGCTTGCGCTTCTTAGATGAACGTTTAGAAGTGGGTAGCCGCATGCGTTATCACAGCAAAGCAAAAAATGAAGATGAAGCGGAAATGATGGATAAATACCCGTACCAGTATGCGCCATTAAACAATGATCCAATGAGTTGGAATGCTGTTTTTACCGCTGATGCTTATGTTAATTATCAGTTTAATAAAGACCTATCATTTGAATTATTAGCCACAAACTTATTTGATGAATATTACATAGACCCATTAACCCGAAGCATGATGCCTGCACCGGGTAGGACTATACGTTTCAATGTAACAAGTCGCTTCTAAAAGGGATCCCCTTCGCTGATGCCGCTGTATTTTGATATTGGCGAAGGGTTGTTAGGGATATTAAAATGCTTACTTTACGTTTTAATTTTGCTGTTATGGTTTCTTTATTATTCCATTTTGGCATCGTTTTTTATTGTTTAAGTATAGAAAAAACACGTTCTGCACAAATTTATACACCAATACAAGCAGCTATTGTTTCTGTTTCATTGATGCAAAATGTAATTGAAAAGCAAGCAAACGATACAATATTAAACAATAAGCTATCAGGGGGCTTACTTGCTGAATCACAACAAAATGAAAATGCAGTAATTAAAGTTGCTAATAAAAAAAGTTCACATAGCGATGAAAATAAAATTTCTGATGATCAGAAAAAAGTCATCAAACAGAAAGAGGAAAAACAAACTAATAAAAAGGTTACTCAGCAGAAAGAGCCGCAACAAAAAAGTGAAAAAAATGATGATGTAAAACAAGAGCAGCATGTGGGGAAAAACGATAATCAATCTAATGCGGCAGGCCAGAAGGGAGCACAAAGGACGACCTCGGTAGGAAATGCAATAGATTCAACTTATCAAAGCTATATTGATAAATTACGTAGTGAAATTGAACGACATAAACGTTACCCAAGAAAAGCGAGAAATACCAATATCCAAGGAGTTGTAAAAGTAAGTTTTCAACTTTCCTCATTAGGGGAAATTACGATGGTGCGTATAGTTAATTCCTCAACACATAATACGCTCGACCAAGCTGCGTTATCAGCTGTACAGAAAAGCCGCTCAGTAGGAGCACCGCCAGAAGGTTTAAAAAAACTGATAACAATGGAAATTAAATTTGAATTGTAAAAGGAATAGGTTTTTCCTTTAGCGAAATCATCATGTAACCATTTGATTAATTGGGATAAATCATAAAAAGTAAGCCGCAAGCTATTGCATGAAACAAAAGTTAGACAGCGGCTTTCTTTCACGAATTATTTTTCTGTTGTCGTTTTTATGTCGTCACCTTCTGGCAACGTAACGTTTAGTTCAAGAACAGAAATATCATCCCCTTTTTGCTCAAATTGCACTGATAACATTTCAGGGTCAACTTGGACATATTTACAGATAACCTGTAAAATATCTCTTTTCATATCAGCAAGATATGGGGGTTCGCTATCACCACGGCGACGTTCTGCGACGATGATCTGTAATCGCTCTTTTGCGATATTCGCTGTCGTTTTTTTTCTCGACAGAAAGAAATCCAATAAAGCCATTATTTACCCCCCAAATAGGCGTTTTAAGAAACCTTTTTTCTCTTCTTCAATGAAACGGATAGGGCGATCTTCACCTAAAATACGTGCAACACAATCATCATAGGCTTGGCCTGCATCAGACTCTGTATCCAGAATAACGGGTTCGCCTTGGTTGGAAGAGCGCAGTACAGATTGGTCTTCAGGAATAACACCGATCAAAGGAATACGCAGAATTTCCAGAACATCTTCCATGCTTAGCATATCACCACGCGTTACACGGCCTGGGTTATAGCGTGTTAGCAATAGGTGTTCTTTAATTGGTGCTTCGCCTTTTTCTGCGCGGCGTGATTTTGACGCTAAAATACCCAAAATACGGTCTGAGTCGCGAACAGAAGAAACTTCTGGGTTGGTAGTAATAATAGCTTCGTCAGCAAAATATAGTGCCATTAAGGCGCCACTTTCAATACCTGCGGGGGAATCACAAACAATAAAATCAAAACCAAGATCGTCACTTAATTCGTCAAGAATTTTGCCAACGCCTTCACGAGTTAATGCGTCTTTATCGCGTGTTTGCGAAGCAGGTAAAATAAATAAATTCTCGGTGCGCTTATCTTTGATTAAAGCCTGATTAAGGGTTGCATCACCTTGGATAACGTTTACGAAGTCATAGACTACTCGACGTTCACACCCCATGATAAGGTCAAGGTTACGTAGGCCGATATCAAAATCGATCACTACAGTTTTGTTCCCTTTTTGTGCCAGGCCAGTAGCTATGGCCGCGCTTGAAGTGGTTTTACCAACGCCACCTTTACCTGAAGTCACTACAATTATGCGTGCCATGAATAATTCCTTGTAAATAAGGTCTAATTTAAATATTCGATGTTAAGTTTGTTATCAACTAAACAAAGTTTAGCTGCTTTGGCGAGAAATTCAGCAGGGATTTGATCGCTCAGCCAATATTCACCTGCAATTGAAACCAGTTCAGCTTGCAAATGAGTACAATAAATCTGACTTTCAATATCGCCGGAGGCTCCAGCTAATGCACGGCCTCGCATCACGCCATAAATATGGATATTACCATCTGCTAATAGTTCTGCACCTGCACTAACATTGCTTGTGACGATCAGATCACTATTTGGTGCATAAATACGTTGTCCAGAACGAACAGGGGTATTGATAATACGAGTTTTACGATATAAAGGTTCAGCTTGAACTACAGCAGCCGGGGGTTCAGGCTGAATTTCAACAGGTTTTTGGCTTTTACCTTCGCTTAATATTGGTAAACCCGCATCGTTTGCTTTTTGTCGCATTTGTGGGTCAGTGCACCCACTGATACCAACAATACGTAATCCCGCAGAAATAACAGATTTATGAATACTCTGTAAATCTGCATTTGGGGATAATTCAGCGATGTTAATCACGACAGGAGCATTTTTAAAGAAATCAGGAGCCTGATTTACTTTATCTTGCAGCGATTTTTTGATGAGTTTAGGCTCTTCACTGTATAAGTGAATAACTGAAAGAGTAAAACTGCTGCCTTTAAGTTCTATTGGCGATTGTGGCATCTATCCAGACTCAGCAAATTAAAATTTCCGAAACAATCCTCGGGTGAAGATATTCTGTAAAACAATAGCATGTTATAGTTACTGCATACTTCAAGCAAGCTAATGAACTAAGAAAAAGAGTTAAATATAATGATTTGTGCAATTTATAGAAGCCCTAAGCGTGACCAAACTTATCTTTATATTGAGAAGAAAGATGATTTTTCACGTGTTCCTGATGAATTATTAGCCCAATTTGGAACACCTCAATTTGCTATGCTCGTCTCATTAGATAAGCGTGAAAAGCTTGCCAATGCTGACTTGGCAAAGGTTAAATCTGATCTCATAGAGGTTGGTTATTACCTACAATTCCCACCTCCGGTGGAAAATTTGCTTTCAGAACACAAAGAACTGAATAACTAGAGCAAATTAAGAAAATCCTGAAAAGCAATAACACTCTGGAGGAGACGAATGAAACCAACGTTATTATATACATTAGTCGCTGGTTTGTTTTTAACAAGTTGTTCTGCAACGCAGAACGAATCAGTTGTTACTCAACCGATTACAGTAGAACAAAATGCGGCTATAGCCCAAGAAGTCGTTGCTTTAGACAAAGCATTCCCTATTGAACAACGTGAACCGTCACAATTTCCTGCTTATGTGGAATTACTGAAAGAACATGCTATTACTCAGGGGATTAAGCCAGACACCATTGAACGTGCTTTTGCTAATGTTCATTTTATTGAGCGTGTTGTGAAAGCAGATAAAGGCCAACCAGAGAAAAGGGCGACGGTTACATTAGCAAGCTATTTAAAAAATGTACTCCCACAATCACGTATCAATGCGGGCTATGACAAATATTTAGAAAACAAATCCATTCTAGATGCTATCAGTGATAAATATGGCATTCCACCTCAGTTCATTGTTTCGTTATGGGGATTAGAAAGTGGTTTTGGACGTTCACAGGGTAAAGAGGATGTGGTTTCAGCACTTGCGACATTGTCTTTTGAGGGGCGAAGAGAAGCGCTTTTTAGCAAACAACTTTTAGCTGCGCTTGAGATAATGGATAAAGGCTATATTCCAGAAGATCAACAACTTAAAGGTTCATGGGCTGGTGCTATGGGCCAAAGTCAATTTATGCCAACCTCCTATTTGTCCTACGCAGCGGACGGTGATGGTGATGGAAAAATGGACATCTGGAATAATAAATCTGATGTATTTGCATCCATCGCTAATTATTTGTCAACAGAAGGTTGGCAAGCACCATTGCCATGGGGTTACCAAGTTAATTTACCTGCAGATTTTAATAAAACGTTGGAAGGCGTAAAAGCGGAACAAGGGAAATCTGTCAGTGAATGGCAGGAACTAGGCGTGGCATTACCTGCATTTGCTCAGTTACCTTCAGACGTAAAAACGTGGGTGGTTATCCCTGATGACCCTGAAGGTAGGGCATTTTTAGTGACTGAAAATTTCCGTACCATTATGCATTGGAACCGCTCATATTATTTTGCATTGAGCGTATGCATGATGGCAGATGGTATCGCTAATAAAATAAAATAACGATAATAGGAGTACTATTATGTATCAACATCGTGACTGGCAAGGTGCGTTACTTGATTTTCCTGCAAATAAAGTTGTTTGTGTTGGTAGTAATTATGCAAAGCATATAAAAGAAATGGGGTCTGCTACACCGGAAGAGCCCGTTATTTTTATTAAACCAGAAACTGCTTTGTGTGACATTACTCAATCAATTGTTATTCCAAAAGACTTTGGTTCTGTTCATCATGAAATTGAGATGGCAATTTTAATTGGTATGCCATTAAAAAATGCGGATGAAGACCGTGTATCGCGCTCTATCGCAGGTTATGCAGTTGCATTGGACTTAACCTTACGTGATTTACAAGCTAAATTTAAAAAAGCTGGTCAGCCATGGGAAAAAAGCAAATCATTTGACGGGTCATGCCCAATTTCGGGTTTTATTCCTGTCAGTAGCCCGAATGATTTACAAAATATTCAGCTTTCTTTAGAAATTAATGGTGAAGTTCGCCAAGAGGGCTCGACGCGTGATATGATCACCCCAATTTTACCACTGATTAGCTATATGTCCCGTTTTTTCACATTGCGTGCAGGGGACGTTATTTTAACGGGAACACCTGAAGGTGTTGGCCCATTAGCTTCTGGTGATATGCTAAAATTATCAATTAATGATCACTCGCTGACTACTCGGGTTATTTAAGTATAGGATTAATAAGTATTATGTCGCAGTTCTGGCAAGTTAAAACTTTAGATGAAATGACAGATGAAGAGTGGGAATCTCTTTGTGATGGTTGTGGGCAGTGCTGTTTGCACAAGTTAATGGATGAAGATACTGATGAAATCTATTTCACTAATGTCGCTTGTAATCAGCTAAATCTAAAAACTTGCCAGTGTAAGCATTATGAAGACCGTTTCAGTTATGAAGCGGATTGCATAAAGCTTAATCGCTATAACTTAGAAACATTTGGATGGTTGCCAAGTACTTGTGCTTACCGCTTGTTATTAGAAGGGAAAACTCTCCCAGCTTGGCATCCATTAAAAACAGGGTCCAAAGCGGCGATGCATAATGAAGGTGTGTCCGTTCGCCATATTGCAGTCAGAGAAATTGATGTGGTGGACTGGGAAGAACACATAATGAATAGGCCTATGGGTAAGGGATAGTAATAAATCCTCAATATACAATAAATTATTATGGAAATTTCGTTACTAACAGTAGGCTTAGCTGCCATTCTAAATATTGCTATTTTGCCTGCGATGATTTCTTTTTTTGAAAAATTTAGCCAAGCGGCATTGATGATGTTTTATACATTTTAATCAATGTATTATAGTGCTTTGAATAAAAGTAGACAGTAATAATCATCATGTTAAAACTGGGTGTGATTATTTATCCTATTAATAATAAGAATACTTATAATTAATACTTCATATTACATCTAATTACGAGTTTTTCTGACTTAAAACTTTAAGTGCATAAAAAATTATCTTTATAATTGATCATTAACCAGTATTTTCCCGCTATTGCTTAAATTACAATATTTTTTATTTAAGAAAATATTGTAATTTGTGACCTCTCATTTTGCCTTTCTCAAGATACTTCGCTAATCTATTTTTAGTAAATACAAATGTAGGGGGATGGAAATGAAAACATTCGGTGTGGTACTCACAATGATTGGCCTCGTTACTGCGATTATTTCTTACAATATGGATGTAAGCATTCCTATTGTTTATGGGGAAAGTGTGAAAGATATGGGCCTGGCATTTGATAGACAGAATTATATTATTGGTAGTTTGTTAGTCGCATTTTGTGGTGTTTTAATTGTCCTATTTGACAATAAAAGACGGAAGTAAAATAGGCTTTATGGCTTACAAATAGATATATAGTCATAAAATGTTAGCTAGTATTATTTGATATAATCCAGATATTGATAGATATAAGTAAGATGCCAATAATTACTCTTAGAGGTAAACATGGCAGGCTGACAGTTGAAATTTTAAGTAATAATGCTGATAGACTAAAGTAATTTATTGACTGTTGTTGATGAAGTTTTGAACATTAAATGCGATGTTGTTTTATTTATGAATAAAAACCAGTTTATATTAGTTTCATTCCGTTATAATAAACAAACATTCCAAACTGACTTAAAAAATATTTCTTATGAAGAAAGTACTTGTATTAGCTAGTTTTGTGCTCATTTCTGGATGTGTTTCCAATAAAACCGAAATAGAGCCTAAGGCTGTAGGCATGGCAAATCCAGCATCAGTATATTGCGAACAAATTGGAGGGACTCTGGAAATTGTAGATACAGCACAAGGGCAGGTAGGTTACTGTATTTTACCATCAGGTGAAAAAGTTGAAGAATGGGCTCTATACCGTCAGAAAAAACACTAATCAATCATTCACTTCTTGATTACCACAGCAAAAATCTTTTGCAAGATTTTTGCTGTGGCTCCAATCTAACAATATTTCTATTTTAGATTAATCATTTCTTGAAATTAGCCGATATTACTACCTGCAATATATGTGCTTTTATCAGTTGATCAACTAGATAACTATGTTGATGTACACGTGAAATTCTTCGTAGACACATTATGCGGGGAGTTCCCATATTTTGATGGCCTTATATGGATTTTGTAAGGGTGTCATCATATTTTTATGGCAAATTATTGATATAAAATATTTTTATCTATTAATGTCTCATAATCGATAATTTATGGTACTAAAATAGAAACAGCTACCTTATGTTATGTAATTGCTAAATAAATTAGGCTTATTAGAGCGATTGATTTACTAAAACGGCGCTAAACTGTCCGTGAATAGAAAAATAATAGGCAGATAAAGCGTCTTTTATCGATGGCTTTTTGGTTTAGATCACACTTTAACACTCATAGTGAGTGATTTAGGAATATTCTTAATGTTAAAATTTGCTGTATAGATCACATTTTCATAGAGTGTTCGTTTTAAGAAAACACTCTTATTTTCATATGGTTAGAAAATGAGAAAATTGACATAACACAGGCTATAGTTTGTTCAGTTAATCATGTTTTCTTATTCTATATCAAAAATAATGATAATTTTTTTTAACATAGGTTCGACTAAATGATTTGATATTCTATTTTTTACTTCAATAAGAAGTTGAATGAATAAAGGATTATATTGCGATTTTATCACTATTTCTTCTTTCATATTTATTTCCATCACTCCATTTATTTTTTAATTTAGATTAAAATCGATATTTACCTCGCTTAAAAACATATTTTAAAATTATAATAATGACTAAAGTTGATTGTTGATATAAAAGAATATCTATACACTCATAATGAGTGAAATTGATGTTCAAGCATAATAATTCGGAATTCAATATTTTTAATTGTTTGGAGTGACATATCTTTACAGATCAATAATCATTAATTTAATTAATGATTTAGCCCTAATTAGATACTCTATAATGGATTAATTTTATAGTGATAATGTGAGATAAAGTGTCAAAATGTAAATGAAAACATATATTAAATCTAAATATAATGATTTTTGCTGTTTTTGATAATCTGTATTTTTTGGTTTTGGTGGTTTTTAATCTTATATTTAAAAAAAATTAGATATTAAAAACTAAATATTAGGCTTTTCACGAGTAAATTAGTGAATATTGAAAATCAAAATACCCAATCAATGCTTGTCATTTAATAGTCTGTAACTATCAAAAAATAAATTAGCGATGAAAAAAACGATTTAATAAAACTTAAGTTATTATGTATCCTCTCTTCGAAATCATATAGAGCATATGGTTATAAATTCTAAATAGGACTAATTAAGAAATATATTTATTTGCATTAAACGAATGGTTCAAAGTGAAACGTAAGCCGTAAGTCATACTCCATGTATGATTAGGCTTTTGTTTGTATTTTTTACCTAACAATAAAACAAAAACTTAATCAGTTCTTTTTAATGTAAAAAATAATTACCCTCATATTAGGAAATGAAAATGAAGAAAGTACTACTGACTGCAGTTGCAACAACTATTATTGGGTTATCAACAGCTAACGCTGCAAGCACCAACGTTGGTGGCGGCCAAGTTAACTTTCACGGTAAAGTAACGGATGTTTCTTGTACTGTTTCTGTTGATGGACAAGGTAGTGATGCTAGTGTTTACTTAGCACCAGTATCATTAACAGAAGTACGTGACGGTGGTGCAGATGCATTGTTAAAACCGAAATCTTTTGTTATTGACGTAACAAACTGTGTTGCAGCAGATGTTAAAGATGTTGCTAATGACTCCGCTATTGATAAAACATTATTAAACGTTAACTGGACTGGTGGTAACTTACTGCAAGGTGCATCAGGTAATTCAGAAGGCTACTTAGCAAATACTGAAACTACAGGCGCTAAAAATATTCAATTAGCACTTTCAACTGATGATAGCTCTGACTTGTCAGGTAAAATTATTCCTGGCAATCCATCTCAGAAAAAAGTTAAAGGTGATTTGACTAAAGTTGAAAATGGGGCTCGTTTCCAATATTACGTTGGTTACGCAACTTCTACACCTAAAGATGTAACAACAGGTGAAGTTAAAAGTTATGCAACTTATGAAATCACTTACCAATAATGACTTAATAAGCTAATTTCTTATTAGTTTTAGTTACGTAAGTAATCTTTAAATATTAACTTAATCAGCTTTACTATGATAAGCGGTAGGTATACTGCCGCTTTTATTTTGAGGATCAAATGAAAGCAATAGTATTTATCTTCTGCTTCATTTTCAGTACGCATTCATTTGCTAATAATATTATCGTTAATGGTACACGGTTTATTTATCCTGGAAATGAAAAAGAAATTACCGTGCAATTAAATAACACTGCCGACCGTCCTGCAATTGCACAGGCGTGGCTTGATACAGGTGATGCGTCAGAAACACCGGATACGATAAAAACACCATTTCAGATTACACCGCCAATCTCTCGTGTAGAAGCTAAAGGTGGACAAACTTTACGAATTAAATTAATGGATAAAGGAAGCATTCCTCAGGATCGCGAAAGCTTATGGTGGTTGAATATATTAGATATTCCCCCTATGGCTAAAGCTAAAGAAGGCGATAGTCAGAATGTATTGCAATTAGCGATCCGCTCTAGATTTAAATTCTTTTATCGGCCAACAGGCCTGAGTAGCCGTGAATTAGCGCCAGAGCAACTTGTTATAAAAGCAAATGGGAAGAGTATTATTATAGATAATCCGACACCTTATTATATTACTATTACAAAAATTTCAACGGATGGTAAATCTGGGTTGAATGAAAAAACAATTTTATTAGAACCGAAATCTCAAATGATAGTTGAATTAAAACAAGTCGTAAGGTCAGGAAGTCATATCGTAATTAATAATATTAATGATTATGGTTCAGATATTTCGGTGAAAACCACCGTTAAATAGGAATATATAATGAAACAGCGAGAGTTAATAAATAAATATAGCAATACGCTCTCTGTGACTTGCTTTGTCACTGCATGCATAGTGCCTACGTTTTATGCTTGGGGTGAAGAAGATACAACCTATGAATTTAATAGTGGTTTTATTATAGGTAGTAAAGAAGATGTTGATTTAACACGTTTCAATTCTTCAGGGATTAGTCCCGGAAAATATTCAGTTGACGTATATACAAATAACAATTGGAAGGGACGCTACGACCTTAATTTTGAAGAAGAGAAAAGTGGTCAATTAGTAGTCTGTTATACACCACAAATGCTATCTGATTTTGGTATTAATATTGAAAAACTAAACCCTACAGTTAGTAAAGATAGTAATGCTTGTTTACCATTAAAAGACTGGAATGACCAAAAAGACGTCGTTGATACATTTCATTCTTCTACATTGCGTTTAGATATTTCTGTTCCGCAAATATATGAACAGAGAATTTCCCGTGGTTATGTTTCTCCCCAATTTTGGGAAACGGGAATTCCTGCACTAAATATCGGTTATATGGCTAACTATTATGATAACCATACTAGTGGTTCAAAAGGAACTAATAACGCCAGTGCTTATTTGGGGCTGAATGCTGGTTTAAGCTTTGATGGATGGTTGCTTAAACATATTGGAAATCTTAACTGGCAACGTCACGATGGAACGAATTGGAATAGTAATCAAACATATCTGCAGAAACCAATAACCGAACTAAAGTCAAAAGCGACAGCAGGACAGTTTTATACAGATGGTGATCTCTTTGACAGTATTAGTTTACGAGGCGCAAAAATAGCAACAGATGACAATATGTATCCTGATGGAATGTCAACATACGCGCCTGAGATTAGGGGAATAGCACAAAGTAATGCTTTAGTAACGGTAACGCAAAATAATTCTATTATTTATCAAACAACTGTTGCGCCAGGACCTTTCAGCTTAACGGATGTCTATCCATCAGGTTACGGAAATGATTTAGTTGTAACGGTAAAAGAAGCTGATGGAAGTGAAAGCAGCTTTAGCGTGCCATATTCTTCATTAGCACAGTTATTACGTCCTGGTTTTACACGTTATCAAGTTTCTGGTGGTAAAGCGGATGCTGATGGACTGAGACATCGTCCATTTATTATGCAGGGTACTATTCAGCATGGCTTAAATAATACATTTACGCTATATGGCGGCGTCACTGCATTTGATGATTATCAAGCCTACTTAGTAGGTACCGGTGTTAACACAGGGTTTGGTGCAATTGCTGTAGATTTAACTCAGTCGAGAACGGCATTCAAATATAAAACAGAAAATGGGCAAAGCTACCGTTTAACTTTTAGTCGTTTATTTACTCAAACTGATACTAACTTAGTGCTAGCTGCTTATAGGTATTCAACGAAGGATTACTATAACGTCAGCAATGCATTATATGCGATAGATAATGATAAGCGTGGTGTAGAGAATACTTTAGGACGTGAGAAAAATGGTTTCAGCTATACAGTAAATCAAAATCTTCCTGATGGTTACGGTGGGATTTATTTTACGGGACGTATTTCTAATTATTGGGATAAGTCGGGGACAGAAAAGCAATATCAATTAAGTTATAACAATAACTTTAACCGTCTTTCTTATGGTGTCGCATTTATGAGAGTTTATGCAGATAATACGAATAATAAGAAAGATGATCGTATTAATATAAACTTTAGTTACCCACTGTATTTTGGCGAAAGTCAGAGTGCAACACTGACCTCAAATACGACATTCAATAATGAAAAATTTGGTTCTAGCCAAATCGGTGCGAGTGGTGCATTCGATAGGGATAATAATTGGACTTATGGCGTAAATACCTCTGTTGCAAACGGTGGACAGAAGAATATTGGTTTGAACACAGGTTACCGTACACCATTTGTTAATACGAATGCGAATTATAGCCAAGGTCAGGGATATCGTCAGTTCGGTCTTGGTGCAAATGGTTCGGTTATTGTGCATTCTGAGGGCGTAACATTAACACCGAATACTTCAACAACGATAGCTCTGATCGAAGCGAAAGGAGCGGAAGGCGCATCAATCATGGGTGCACCTGGAACTCGTATCGATGGAAATGGTTATGCTGTTGCTCCTTATGTTAGGGCTTATCGTATTAATAATGTAGAAATTGATCCGAAAGGAAGTCCTGAAGATATTGTTTTTGAAAATACGGCCACACAAGTCGTTCCTTATGAAGGAAGCATCGTTAAGGTTAAATTTAGTACTAAGGTCGAAAAAAATATTGCATTTAATGTTGTAAGACCTGGAAATAAACCATTGCCATTTGGGGCTAACGTTACTGATATAAATGGTGAGTCTATAGGTATCGTTGGTCAAGGTGGAACCGTATTTATTAGTAGTGAAACTGCAAAAGTTGCAATTATAAAATGGGATAATGGGCAGTGTTCATTTTCTTTAGAAGCTAGCAATAGTAAGGAAAGTTTATGTCAATAACGAAACAAATTCGTATGTATATCGGAGTTGGTGTATTTCTTACCGCTAGTTACGTTTCTGCGTATTGTGATAGAACCTCAACTCGGACATATGTATTAAATATGCAGATGGGGAGGGTTGTGGTAGACCCTAACTTAAAGGTTGGGGATACCATTGCGGAGCAAACTTGGGATATGCGGGAAAACTCAAGTGCAATATATGCGTATTGTACAAGAAATACACCGATAACGGCTTCGGTTACTATGCCAAGTTTAGTTCCAGTAGGAAATAAGGTTTACCAAACAAACGTTCCTGGAATTGGCATGAAATTTCACCGTGAAGGTGCAGTGAGAATGACGTATCCGGATACATTTTATGCTCCTAGCTCAAGTAATTATTATCTTGCGGGATCAAAGTTTATTTTGACTTTAGTGAAAACCGCTCCTGTTACAGGCTCAGGAACTATAGCCAGTGGTCTTTATACATCTTATGGGTACATTCCAAATAATAACCCATTTTTGGTCACGAAATTAGATGCTGAAGCGATAACAATAGTTTCTCCGTCTTGCCAAATTGAGGGGGGAACCGAAAAAAATGTTTATCTTGATCCAATTAAACGTTCACAATTAAATGGTATTGGAACAACGGCAGGTGAAAAAGATTTTGATATTCGCTTAATATGCAGCGGTGGTGTCAGTATTTCTGGTTTTGCAAATGTTAATATGACTTTTAGTGGTGATATTCCAAAAAACATGAATAATCGACAAGGTGTTTTGGTTAATCAAAATAAATCCACCAGTGGAGCTGCGGGAGTTGGTATACAAGTTTTAGAGCGTAAGACTAATAAATCACTTATGTTTAATGAAAAATATAAAGTTGGAAATTTAGTTGACCGGCAAACAAAATATCTTGACTTAAATTATAAAGCTCGTTATTACCAGTATGAACGAACAATCTCTGCTGGAGAAGTGAATTCTAAAATGGTTTTCAATATTACCTATGATTAAAATATTATATATAAAATTTATTGCTAAAACCATTAGTTAATTTTATGAAATTTAAATGTATGGCTAATCTTCATATAGAGGATTAGCCTTTTTACTTTTATAGTTCTAAAGAAAGTGAAGTACAAATAACACGGGATAGAAATGTCTATGTTACTTGCATTTTATTTATATAAATTAATTTTTTATTTACATTAAAAGTTATCTTTAGAGGGGGCAATGACACTTTCAGCTGTATATATTAGCTCTTGGTTGAGTTCATTAGATGGTTCATTTTTATTTGATTTTGAATTGCTTACATAACCTTGGAAAAACCATTCAATAGGGCAATTTAATGCTTCAGCAATATCCACTAAATGATTAATTGGAATTTTGTTAATACCATTTTCATAACGAGATATTTGCTGTTGACTTAAATTTAATTTATCAGCTAAATTCGCACCTGATAGACCGAGCTCTTTTCTCCGGTTTTTTATTTTTATACCAATTATAGTATGAATGTCCATATGACATCCTCAATTTATATGAAAAGTTGTTATTTAATGCACTTAATTCAAATTACGTTTCATAGTATATTAAAAAATAAATAGATTTAAAAGTTTTAATGAACATAATTATGATTAAAATCGCTATTTTTAGTTTGGTTATTTGCAATAAGATAGCATTACTTTTAATGTGGTTATTGTTGTTGAATAAGTAAAAATATCTATCGTTACTATTTTTCATAGCGAAAAATATAAATTTTAAATTTCCTTTATAGTTATTTTGTTTTATTTTTCTTTAAAATCAAATTATTGCATCCTTGTTGTTGTGATAAAATTATCAGGAAGCAAAGTTAATATATCGTTACGGCATGTTAACTTTTTGTTTTTTACTTAATTTTTACTTAAATTATTTAGTTATTAAAATTAAAGATAGAAAATAAATCAATGATATTTATGACATATTAATTTAATTGATATTAACTCAATGCTTAAATCATCTTAAATGATTACTCTGTTAATGGAACTTCTTCATCAGACATAATATGCCACGACCTAGATTTTATTATTGAGGTATTGTGCACTTTATTATATATATTTTTCCTCGCGCTAAAAAAATTTTTACAAGCGTGATAAGGCATAAATGTGGGTACTCAAGTATACTGTATAAAACCTATTGGCACTTTCATTACCAAATTAGTGAGGTCCACAATGAAATTGTATATTTATGACCACTGCCCATTTTGTGTTAGAGCTAGAATGATTTTTGGTTTAAAAAAGTTAGCAGTAGAGCAAATCGTTTTATTCGATGATGACATAGAAACGCCAAAAAAAATGATAGGTCGAAAAATGTTACCTATCTTACAAAAAGACGATGGAAGTTATTTACCTGAAAGCTTAGATATTGTTCATTATGTAGATAGCATTAATGAACCTAAATATGCAGGAGGAAACATAACCCCTGAAGTAGAGTCTTGGTCTAAAGCGGTTTCTGCTGTGGTATATAAGCTTGTGACACCACGTTTTACACAAACTGATTTCCCTGAAATTAGTACAGCAGAAGCGAGGGCGGCATATATCGCTAGAACATCAAAATCTTATGGTGACTTAAACGAGTTTAAAAAAGAAACTCATACGTTGCTAGTTGAATTAGAGCCCCAATTGTCTTTATTAGATGTGTGGTTAGAAACACGTGGTGAACACATTGATATTAATGATTTTATTATTTTTCCAACCTTACGTAGTTTGAGCATAGTTGAGCACTTATCGTTTAGCACAAATATTCGGGATTATATGGAGCGAATTGCAAAAACCTCGAATATTAACTTGCTATTTGATCAGGCGAAATAGCTTATTTGCCTGCCAGTTCAGTGGGTTATGGCAAACGTATACCGCCTCTAAAAGAGGCGGTTGTACAGGATAATTCATTAATGGACGTAGTCACGTAGTGTATAAACTAATTTGTAATGACCTTGAATTAATACTAGCTGGTTGTTGTTTAATGAAATAACTGCGCCATCAGACAGTACTCGATTTATCATTGAATCCCATTTAGATAAATCTTCATCAACACATTCGAGTTCAGTTTTACTTAAGTTTTTTACGGTGATTTTTGCGTTTTTGATATTGCCAAATCCGTTAAAATCATTACACATTGATGCAGAAATAAACATTTTCTCGCCAAAAGCAAGGAAAGGTGCAGTTTGCTTGCTACTAATCGTCTTTCCATTCACTTCAGTTAAAATAAAACGATGATGCATCAATTTATTTTCAAGTGCTTGGTCATCATTACGCGCATTGACTTGATGAGTTTGGCATGCTGCTAGCAATAAACCCAAAATAGTAAGTGGAATTAGGCGTTTCATGGTTCCCGATCCAACTATGCGTTAACAATATTAGGGCAATTTTCCCCACGACTAATCTGACGGATATTATTAAGCGTAGTTTGATTGATACTTGTTAATGCTTCTTCCGTTAAAAACGCTTGATGCCCGGTAAACAACACATTGTGACAAGAAGAAAGTCGACGAAAAACATCATCTTGAATTACATCATTAGATTTATCCTCGAAAAATAAATCACGTTCATTTTCATATACATCCATACCTAAAGCGCCAATTTTCTGTAATTTTAGTGCATTGATTGCTGCAACAGAATCGACTAATGCGCCTCGGCTTGTATTGATGATCATGACCCCATTTTTCATCTTCTTGAATGCATTTTCATCGAGTAGGTGATGATTCTCAGGTGTTAATGGGCAATGAAGAGAAATAATATCTGATTGTTCATATAAAGTATCCAAGTCAACGTATTCAGCACCCATATCTAAAACAGCTTGGTTCGGGTATGGGTCGTGTGCGAGTAGGCGCATTCCAAATCCCTTTAAAATACGTAGCGTCGCTTGGCCAATTTTTCCGGTACCAATAATTCCAGCAGTGCGGTTATGCATATTAAAACCTGTTAATCCTTCGAGAGAAAAATTTGCATCTCGAGTACGTTGGTATGCTCGATGGATCCTACGGTTAAGGCACAGCATCATACCAACAGTATGTTCGGCAACGGCTTCAGGAGAATAAGCGGGAACTCGGACAACTTGAATACCTAATTCTTTAGCAGCTTGTAAATCAACATTGTTAAAACCAGCGCAACGTAAAGCTAAAATTCGAATATTGAGTGCGGCAAGTTCTTCTAAAACAGCACGATTAGCTTCGTCGTTAACGAAAATACAGATAGCATCTGCACCAACAGCATTTTTAGCTGTCTGAACGGTCAATGGAAAATCAAAATATTCAATACTAAAATTAAATCCAGAATTTTGATTAACTTGTTCCATGTGCTTGCGGTCATACTGTTTGGTACTATAAGAAACAATTTTCATCATGAAGACTCCAATTTTTAGGAACCAATTAGAAAAGAGTAGGTAAAAAGGTGTACCTACAAAATATAAACTCAGAATAAGACAATTAAGTTTGTAAATCACCTATAAATTAAGAAAATAGGTATCTGTTTACGATTGAATGTGGTTTATCTTTGTTAGTATCGTGTTTAATGAGGAAATTTTGTTGAAATTTATCACTTGCGCTATAGAACAATTCAAACAAGGGACGTAGTAATGCAGTTAATGAAAAGAGCATTCAGAATATTACTCTGCTTTTTGGGTGGAAGCATTGCTCTCTTAATACTTTTATGGATAACGATATCCCATTGGGCTCCAGTTGTTGCATCACACTATCTTCCTAAGCCATTTAAACTGTCGTTTTCAGAACCAAGAATTAGCCATGGCCAGTTGGATATAGCAAATATCAGTATAACAGCAAATAATTGCACATTAGTTCAGTTGAATAGCACAAGACTTTCTATCTTTCCCTTACACGCTATTGTGGATGACCTTGATGTTAAAACTGAATGTTTGAGTGCTCTTGAGCCAACGAATGAAATGGATAATGAACCGATTAATATTGCAGAACTTATCGATAATATTCCGGTTTTTTCATTAGTTATCAATAATACCAATATACAGCCATGGAGTGATTACCAAGGCAGTATTTGGTTGCGTAAAAATCAGGTTAACCCTCTAGAATTTGATTTTAGGGGCGACAATTTAAGGTTGTCATCTTTAATTAATACGGAACACCAATTAGTCATTCAAAATTTTTTAGCATTTCTACCAGAACAAAAGCAAACAGTAGAATTATTTGGTGATGTGCAGCTTCCCTTAATGGCAAATCAGCTTCCAGAAAAAGGGGAGTTGAATGCTTATTTTAAGTTAATCAACCCAGAAAAATTCTTACAAGCTAAATTCAGTTGGTTGAATGACCAAGGTGTCTTTAGCGTCATGGATACAGACACAAAGAAAGAATTGCTTTATTTACCATGGTCACTATCGCCTTCTCGAATACAAATAGCGCAAGGTAAGTGGCAATGGAAAGAAGCAGATATCCCTTTACAAGGCGGTATCAGCTTTCAAGTTGATAACTGGGATAATACATTAAGTGAAATGGTATTTTCTGGGCGTATTAATATGCTCACACAAGCAAAGAAAGGGAAAGCCAATATTGTCTTAGCTGTGCCATCTACTCAGATAAATTTACTCAATGCTGATATTAATTTTAGGTTACATGGCCAAGTTAAATATGATGATATGGTGCTGGATATTAATTTGCCTGCAAAGGTTTCAGGCCAGTTAGCTGCCCCAAAAATTTCTTTTTTATCCAGTTCATTATTAAGAGCTTATGGCCGTCTTTCGGAAACACTGGTTCTTAATGAAGCTAGATTACCACTTGCAGGAACATCGTTAGATGAAGAGGGTATTTCAGGACGTTTACAAGCTATTCTAAAAATTAAAGAGCAATATTGGGGGAGTTTTGATATTCATTTGGATGGCAAAGCTAATAAATTTACCTTAGATAAGGGAAAATGGTTTTGGAATTATTGGGGAAATGCCAATTTACCCTCATTATCAGCTAATTGGGATATTAAGGGAAATGGGAGTTGGCAGGACACTTTAATTACATTAAATAGCTTAAATACAGGGTTTGACCAAATACAATATGGGCTTTTATCGATGAGGGCTCCACGCTTACAGCTAAGTAAGCCATTAATTTGGCAACGTGATCAGAATAAAGCCAGTTTTAATGGAAAATTACAGCTTACCAGTGAACGGATGCAATTAGGCACTGAAAGTTATCTGCCAAGGATCACATTAAACGCAGATCTTAGGGGAAAATCTCCTGCTGAGTTTCAACTTAAAGGCGATTTAAGTACTAAAGATGTCGGGCCAATAGTCATCTTTGGGCGCTGGGACGGTGAAAGATTAAGAGGGGAAGCTCGTTGGCCTGAACAGTCGGTCACAGCTTTTCAAACGTTAATTCCTGCTGACCTTGGAATTGAACTAAAGCAAGGCAAATTATTTTCTCAAGCCGCTTTTTCAATAACACCGGAAGAGGGTTTTATTGCTGGAGGACATTGGCGTGTCGAGAATACTAGCCTTTGGTTAAAAGATGGCGAATTATCAGGATTAGATTTTGTTTTACCGTGGCGTTTAAAACAAAGTACCTGGACTTTGGGGGGAAAAGCACCCGTTGAGTTGCGTATTAAACAGCTCAATAATTTATTCGAATTAACTGACATTAAAGCCGATCTCTCTGGCTCTTATCCGCCAACGGAAAATTCGCCATTAAAACTGACTAATGTAGGCTTTAAAACATTAGGAGGTGAAATATCGATGGATTTACTGCGCTGGCCACAAACTCAAGCCTCTACGATAAAATTAAAGCAGATTGAACTTAGCCAGTTATTTACCATACTAAAAGTGTCGCAATTTGCTGTCTCCGGTAAAGTTAATGGTGAATTACCTTTTTATTTAAATAACCCAGAATGGATAGTTAAAGATGGATGGTTAGAAAATAATGGGCCATTAACGTTACGGCTAGATACCCAATTTGTTGATTCTATCCGAGAGGATAATATATCTGCGGGTTCGGCCATGGGTTGGTTACAATATTTGGAAATAAAACGCAGCCGTACAGATGTTAATGTCACAAACTTAGGGCTGTTAAAGATGACAACAATCCTTGAAGGGTATAACACGCAAGAAAAGAAAAAACGCGAAGTTCATTTGCATTATCAACATGAAGAAAATATCTTTCAATTATGGCGTAGTTTACGATTTGGTAGCTCTTTAGAAGAGTGGTTGGAAAAAAATTTATAATGAGCATAAGAATGAACGTGAAAATATTAAAATTCACTACAGCTATATCGATTGTATTGTTGTTATCAGCTTGTTTGCGAGTTGAGGTCGCAACACCGGATAAGCCCATCAATATTAATATGAATGTAAAAATTGAACATGAAATCCAAATAAAAGCGGATAGGCAAGTAGAAGAATTATTGAAAGAAAATAGTGATTTGTTCGGTGAGGTAAACCCAAAATGAATCGAATAATCAAAGTATTTGCCCTGTGTTCGTTATTGACTACCTTTCAGGCTATAGCAATAACGGTTGATGAGGCCAAAGAAACAGGTCTATTAGGGGAAACGTTATCGGGGTATTTAGCTCCAATTAATACGAGTAATCCAGAGGCTACTAAACTAGCGGCACAAATTAACCAAGAACGGGAAAAAAGGTACAGCGAAATTGCTGCAAAAAATAATCTAAAAACAAATGATGTCGCAAGGATAGCAGGACAAAAACTTGTAGAACGGGCTAATCCTGGGGAGTTTGTGCGCGGAATTAATGGTCAATGGTTACAAAAGAAATAAAAAGCGCACTCAGAAAGTGCGCAAGATATAGCAATGGTAGCTTTGGGTTTTAACAATACCATGCTTAAAAGGATATATTTTAAGCAATAATGGTATTTATATGGCTTTGTGCTTGTTGATGTGCTCGTTCGACTGACTCTTGGCCTAACGACGTGCCTTCAGCAAAAACGAACTCAACGTCGGTAATACCAATGAAATTTAGAAATAGTGTTAAATAAGGCACCATGGTATCTGTTGGTGTGTCTTTATAAATACCGCCTCGACTCGTTAATACATATGCGCGCTTGTCTTTTAATAAGCCAACAGAACCTTGTTCTGTATATTTAAACGTGTGCCCTGAGCGAGCGATAAAGTCGAAATAGTGTTTTAAATGAGAAGAAATCGTAAAGTTATACATCGGAGCTGCAATAACAATCACATCGTGAGCTTTAATTTCCTCAATCAATGCATTTGACAGGTCCAAATGTGCTTGTTGTTGTTCTGTTTTCGTGTCACTTGGACCAAAAGCTGCTAAAATTTCACCGTCAATCGCTGGAATTGGCTCTTTGACTAAATCTCGTACAGTTACTATATCTGCTGAGTGTTTTTCCTGCCATTGTTGAATAAAGTAATCTGCCATTTTATTGCTTTGTGAATAGTCAGCCAGAATACTTGATTTCAATAGTAATACTTTACTCATGTGTTCCTCTATTTTTTAGGTAAAACTTTATTGGTAATAATACGTGATGTGTAACTGATTGATAGGAAAAATATTAGATAGCTTTCTTCAAAAAAATTGATGGTATTTTTATGTGATAACAACAATTAAAAATAAAAGCGAAATTTAGCCCTCACAAATTGCGAAGCTGATTGGCTATCGTGTATTGAAATTTATTAAAGATAAGGATTCAACAGGTGAAATCCATACTGACAGCATTAACCGCTGATATTGGACAAACTTCATTACGTGACCAATGGTTACTGAAAAAAAGAGTGCAAGGTATTGCAAAGATCCAGAACGAAAAATCGCGCTCTGCGGTACTTGATGCTATCAAAATAGATATTGAAAAGGCAAAGCAAAAGGTTGAAATTAAAAGATTAAATGCGCCTAAAATTGTGTATCCGGATAATTTACCGGTTAGCCAGAAGAAAGATGTCATTTTAGATGCCATTAAAAAACATCAAGTTGTTATTATTGCTGGTGAAACTGGGTCAGGTAAAACAACGCAAATCCCCAAAATTTGCCTTGAACTTGGCAGAGGGGTTCTAGGATTTATTGGTCACACTCAACCAAGACGTTTAGCCGCGCGCTCAGTTGCGTCACGCTTAGCTCAAGAACTTGAATGTGAATTAGGTACAAATGTTGGTTATAAAGTACGCTTTAGTGACCAAGTGAGTGAAACAACGCAAGTCAAATTGATGACTGATGGTATCTTGCTTGCAGAACTACAAAATGACAAACTGCTGCTGCAATATGACACAATTATTATCGATGAGGCTCACGAAAGAAGCCTGAATATCGACTTTATTTTAGGTTATTTACGTCAATTATTACCAAAACGTCCTGATTTAAAAGTTATTATTACATCAGCAACCATTGACCCTGAGCGTTTTTCGAAGCACTTTAGTCATGCCCCAATTGTTGAAGTGTCTGGGCGTACCTATCCTGTTGAAGTTCGTTATCGTCCTATCATGGGAGACCAGAACGATAGTGACCGTGACCAAATTGATGGGATAATTGATGCGGTAAATGAACTATCGGTTGAAGGTAATGGCGATATATTGATTTTCATGAGTGGTGAGCGGGAAATTCGTGATACCGCCGATGCGTTATCAAAACTTTCTTTACGCCACACTGAAATCTTACCTCTTTTCGCAAGGCTCTCGAATAGTGAGCAAAATCGTATCTTCCATCCTCATGGGGGACGGCGGATCATTCTTGCAACAAACGTAGCAGAAACATCATTAACTGTACCGGGTATCAAATATGTCATTGATACCGGTTATGCGCGAATCAGTCGTTATAGTTACCGTACCAAAGTACAACGTCTTCCTGTTGAAGCCATTTCTCAGGCTTCAGCTAACCAACGTAAGGGGCGCTGTGGCCGTGTTTCTGACGGGATTTGTATTCGATTATACTCAGAAGATGACTTCTTATCACGTCCAGAGTTCACGGACCCTGAAATTTTACGGACGAATTTAGCGTCAGTTATATTACAAATGACTTCTATTGGTCTTGGTGATATTTCTGCATTTCCATTTGTGGAGGCTCCAGATAAACGTAATATCCAAGATGGTGTGAAATTACTGGAGGAGCTAGGTGCCATTAAGTCCCATAAACAGGCGGATAAAGGGTATCAACTAACGGATACGGGTAGACAACTAGCCCAACTTCCTGTTGACCCAAGGCTTGCTCGGATGGTGATTGAAGCACGTAAACACGGTGCCGTACGTGAAACAATGGTGATTGTTTCTGCATTATCAATTCAAGACCCTAGGGAGCGGCCGTTAGATAAACAGCAAGCTTCTGATGAAAAACATCGTCGTTTCCATGATAAGCAATCAGATTTCTTAGCTTTTTTAAATCTTTGGGATTACTTAAAAGAACAACAAACGCAGCTTTCTAACGCTCAATTTAGAAAAATGTGTCGCCAAGATTTTCTTAATTACTTGCGTATTCGGGAATGGCAAGATTTGTATACCCAATTGAGGCAAGTGGTGAAAGAGCAAGGTTTTGCCATTAATAGTGCGGAGGCTGATTTTCGTAGCATTCACGTTTCGTTATTGGCTGGGCTGCTTTCACATATTGGACAAAAAGATGCAGATAAACACGAGTTTACTGGGGCTAGAAATGCACGTTTTACTATTTTTCCTGGGTCGGGTTTATTTAAAAAACCACCGAAATGGGCAATGGTTGCGGAACTTGTTGAAACGTCGAAATTATGGGGAAGAATTGCCGCATCAATCGATGTTGAGTGGGTTGAACCCTTAGCACAACATTTAACTAAACATAGTTATAGTGAGCCTCATTGGTCTAAATCTGAAGGCGCGGTAATGGCATCAGAAAAAGTGACTTTATATGGGCTACCCATTGTTACATCAAGGCAGGTTAATTATGGGAATATTGACCCGTTATTATGCCGTGAATTATTTATTCGTCATGCATTGGTTGAAGGGGATTGGGTCACACGCCACGCATTCTTTAAAGAAAATCTGAAATTATTATCTGAAGTCGAAGATTTGGAGCATAAATCACGTCGGCGTGACATTTTAGTTGATGATGAAACGTTATTTGCATTTTATGACCAAAGGATTCCGAATGATGTGATTTCCTCTCGCCATTTTGATAATTGGTGGAAAAAGGCATCTAAGCAACAATCTGACTTGTTAAGCTTTGAAAAAAGCATGCTGATCAAGGAGGATGCGAGTAATGTTTCGGCTCTTGATTACCCAAACTATTGGTATCAAGGGGATTTGAAATTTCGGTTGAGTTATCAATTTGAGCCAGGAACTGATGCAGATGGGGTGACTGTCCATATACCACTTGCGATATTGAATCAGGTTCAGAATATTGGCTTTGATTGGCAAGTTCCGGGACTGCGTCATGAGTTAATCGTTGCTTTAATTAAATCATTACCTAAACCAATTAGGCGAAATTTTGTTCCTGCACCTAACTATGCTTCTGCATTTTTAGAGCGAGTCCCTGAGCCTGAGGGGAGTGTATTGGATAAACTTGAACGTGAATTACGCCGTATGACAGGCGTCACTGTTGAACGTGAATCATGGCAGTTAGAGCAACTTCCCGCCCATTTAAAAATGACATACCGTGTTGTAGGCGACAAAAATAAAACCGTTGCGGAAGGGCAAAATCTTGATGAGCTAAAAAATAGCCTAAAAGAAAAAGTGCAAGAAACGTTGTCTGAAGTTGTAGATGACGGTATTGAGCAACATGGGTTACATATTTGGAGTTTTGGTGAATTACCTCAACGCTATGAGCAAAAGAGAGGCGGATATTCCGTTAAAGCTTATCCTGCATTAGTCGATGAAAGAAATAGTGTTGGTATCAAGGTGTTTGAAACAGAATTAGAACAGCAGCAAGCAATGTGGGCTGGGGTGCGTCGATTATTACTGCTAAATATTCCATCGCCAATTAAGTATTTACATGAAAAACTACCCAATAAATCAAAATTGGGTTTGTACTTTAACCCCTATGGCAAGGTATTGGAGTTAATAGATGATTGTATTGCTTGTGGTGTCGACCAAATAATCTCTGATTTTGGTGGCGCGGTATGGAATGAAGAACAGTTTGAAAAACTGAAAGAGCTTGCACGGGCAGAATTAAATGATGTGGTTGTTAATATTGCTAAGCAAGTTGAACAAATATTAACGGCGGTGTTTGCAATCAATAAACGTCTAAAAGGGCGGGTTGATTTTTCGATGGCAATAGCGTTATCGGATATAAAAACACAAATGTCGAACTTAGTGTTTAAAGGTTTTGTGACTACTCATGGTTGGAAACGCTTACCTGATATTCTTCGTTATTTAAATGGAATAGAGCGGCGATTGGAAAAACTAGCTATTGATCCTAACCGAGATCGTGCACAACTGAGTAAAGTAGAGCATGTTCAGAATATGTGGCAGCAATGGTTAGTAAAATTATCTCCAGTTCAGAGAAATATGCCAGAAGTCCAAGAAATTCGCTGGATGATTGAAGAACTGAGAGTCAGTCTGTTTGCCCAGCAGCTTGGAACGCCATACCCAATTTCGGATAAGCGAATTATGCAGGCGCTGGAACAGTTATCTCAACAACTGTAAGCCTTATTTTGATTAATTAGCGCTTCACGTATTCTGTATGTGAAGCGCTTTTCATTTTTAGTTGACCTTAATTGTTTAGTTACAACATACTAATGAATGATAAAAATATAAGCATCGAAGCTCATACAACAGAAATTTTAACCAACAAAGGAGAGGGGAAATTGTAAAGGAGGGCGAAAATTGTGAAGGAAATTACGACTAGAAAATTATGGAGTGATTTAGTAATCAAAAAAACAGGATGTTGCAGTAAATGAAGGCTTAAATTTATGGGTTAAAATTAAGCCCTCGTTTCTAAAACTAGGCAACCAAATAATAGAGCGCAGGGATAGCGCCGATAGCAATGGCATATGCCATGATTTTTTCAATCGCTTTTAATGGCATTTGGTTGGTTTGCTGCTGGCGAGCATAGAAAAATACCAAAATACCAGGGGCATATAAAACGACGGATAATAGTAAATTGATTAACCCTGATGCATAAAGCAACCATAGACCATAAAGACTGGCAATAGCTCCAACGGCAAGTAATGCCTTATTATGACGTTCAAAAGCTACTTTTACTAAAAATGCACCAACAAGGAAATAGGGGACTAAAATCATTTCAGAGGCAATGGTAAGCAATGTATTGTAATTACTCCCACTAAGCCAAATAAGAACCAAAGATAGCTGAACTGCACCATTAGTGAGCCATAAAGAAGATGATGGGGCATCATTCTTATTTAATTTATTGAATATTTTAGGAAATGATTGGTATTGGGCTGCAATATAAGGTACTTCAGCGGCCATAATAGTCCAACTGAGATAAGCCCCACAAACAGAAATAATTAGGCCCGCTGCAATAATAATATCACCACTCGAACCAATTAAACTTATCATGAGAGGGGCCATGGATGGATTTTTTATTTCTGCAAGTTCAGCTCTAGGCATAATACCTAAAGAAAGTAAGGTCACTAGAATATAGATAATTAAAGCAGAACTCACAGCGAAAATTGTTGCTAAGCCAACATCGCGGCGGTTTTTCGCTCGTGCAGAGACGACAACGGCACCTTCGATACCAATAAATACCCATAGTGTAATCAGCATGGTATCTTTGACTTGCTCCCAAACAGGAACGCCAAATTCGATACCACTAAAATCTGCATTGAAAATATCAAGTTTAAACGCAAAAAAAGCCAATACAATAAATAAGCCAAGGGGAACCAATTTTGCCATTGTGGCAAGTTTATTAATTCCAGCGGCTGTTTGTACTCCACGAAGAACTAAATAGTGCACAAACCAGAGGAGTATTGATTCTCCGACTAGGGCTTGCCATGTATTCCCATCACCAAAAATAATGTTGTCAGGAGTATCAGTAAAAAAACTGATTGCTGCGAATACGATAACAAGATAAGACACATTCGCAACTACTGCACATAGCCAATAACCCCACGCCGAGCAAAAACCAATTAATTCCCCGAAGCCGACTTTGGCGTAAGTAAATATCCCACCGTCAAGGTCAGGTCGTATGCGAGAAAGCAACAATAAGGCAAATGCTAAAAAAAGGATGCCCACACCGGTAATTGACCAACCGATTATTAATGCGAGAGGGCTAGCCACTTCAGCCATATTTTGAGGGAGACTAAAAACACCGGCGCCAACCATTGAGCTAAGAACTAGCGCAGTTAGTGCGGTAAGACTCAAAGTATTTTTCAAAGTAAATCCTGAACGTTCAGAAATCAAAAGTTAAAATGACGTTAAAGTGCCATTACAATAATGAGTTTAACTAGTAGCCATTAAAAAAGCAGATAGAATGACTGCATGTTTTCAGAGTGTGGATTCTACGAACGAAATGACAGATATGCAATGGTAATGTATGCATTTTTTAAGATGTTTTATGCACTTTTTCAAAAGAGTGAGGATGAATAGAGTAAAGGACGAGATATAATCTAAAGTGAGAGTCTAAAAACAAAAAAACCAGCCGAGTAGGCTGGTTTTAACATCACATAAATTAGGACTATTTAAACAAGTCAGCACTGATAGTGACACTGCCACCATTAGATTGCCATTCTCTTGTAATATGAAAATATTTAGCCCCTTTCGCTTCCGCACGTTTTGCTATTTGGTAACGTACTTCAGGTGTATTGGTGTAATATCCAGAGAATGTAATAGAGTCAAATGGGACCATTTGTGCAGCTGCTGTTTTGTTGACCTCTTCGATAACATAACCACTTGGCAGAGTCACACTAGTACGACCCGGTTGACTGCTAGAGGTTTCAAAGAAGCGTCCGACTGCGGTTGTTGGTTCTTCAGAAGATGCAACACCAGGAATGCGAACTTTTTTAGCCGCTTCACCGCCCTCTGCTAACAGAGCACGACCAGCGTCAGAATCGGCAGGAACCACTGCGTCTTCATTAAGAACTTGTCGTTTCGGTGCATCTTTCTTATAGATATAAGCAGTTGCTAATGTATTTCCACCATCATTCATTGCGATATTACGAACCACATAGAACGAGGCAGCATTTTTCTCAAGTGCTTTTTTGGCGATAGCCTCATATAGGTCTGGTTGAGAAGGGTAAAAACCGCTTACAGTAACAGTATCAAAAGGCTCATATTCTGTTGCGTCAGTTTTTGACATTTCCTCAACACCACCGAATACACGACGTTTTGGTGTATCAACTTGTGGTGCGTCTTTTGCGTAGACATCAGCAACAACACGCATGTTGCCGCTATCACCTACATCATCAAGGCTTTGAATGTAAAAGGCATATGCCCCCATTTTATCAGCCCTACGGGAGACTGCATCGGATGCTTCATAAATAGCATTAAAGCGCCCGGTGACTGTTATACGCTCATAAGGTTTTAATTCAGTAGCCTGTTTTGGCGTCAATTCAACAGCCGCCTGAGTAGCAGTTATACTAGTTAATGATAACACCGCGGCTGCGATGACCGTAGTTTTCAGCTTCATACAAAATCCTTCCGCCTTGCGCAATTTATTATAAACATGCTGAATCTTAGTTGTATCACATGTACGTGATTATTACACGTAACGGAACCTGTTGTCTCATGATTTTATTTTTATGAGAAATAAATAATTATTGACTAGTTAAATTTACCAGATTTTTTAAAGTATCCAGTATTTTATTGACCTAAAACTAAGATTTTCACTGCGAATTCCATTTACTGTCTAAGAATCGTGATCAATTATGGATCAAGAAGCTTATTTTCAGTAGGTTATTAGAACATTAAAAATCTGTTTAGGCACAAAATAAGACTTTTCTCTGTGATGACAGTCATTATTTTAGCAAACACTCTATTAACAACATTACGTTAGGCATTAAAAAGGGAACATTATGCGTATTGGTATACCAAGAGAACGACTTGCCAATGAAGCGCGTGTTGCAGCTACACCATCTACAGTAACTCAACTTCTTAAGTTAGGTTTTTCTGTCTGTGTAGAACAAAATGCGGGTCATTTAGCCAGTTTTGACGATGTAGCATACGAACAAGCGGGGGCGGAAATCGTTGATCGTGATACTGCATTTGCTGCGGATATCGTTTTTAAAGTCAACGCGCCACTGGATGATGAAATTCCTCTATTAAAAGAAGGAGCGACTCTGGTGAGTTTCATTTGGCCAGCACAGAATGCTGAGCTAATGGAAGCTTTAAAAGCTAGGAAAATTAACGTGATGGCGATGGATGCGGTACCACGCATTTCACGTGCTCAATCACTTGATGCGCTTAGCTCAATGGCGAATATTGCCGGCTACCGTGCAATTGTTGAAGCTGCTCACGAATTTGGCCGTTTCTTTACGGGGCAAATTACGGCCGCAGGTAAAGTTCCTCCAGCGAAAGTCATGATCATCGGGGCTGGGGTTGCAGGCCTTGCTGCGATTGGCGCTGCTGGTAGTTTAGGTGCCATTGTGCGTGCCTTTGACACTCGTCCTGAGGTGAAAGAGCAAGTTCAGAGTATGGGGGCTGAATTCCTTGAATTAGATTTCAAAGAAGAGGCCGGTAGTGGCGATGGCTACGCCAAAGTAATGTCAGAAGCATTTATTAAAGCTGAGATGGAACTGTTCGCTGCACAAGCGAAAGAAGTCGATATCATTGTAACTACGGCACTGATTCCAGGTAAGCCTGCACCTAAATTGATTACCAAGGAAATGGTTGAATCAATGAAGCCGGGGAGTGTGATTGTAGACTTAGCGGCGCAAACTGGGGGGAACTGTGAGTTAACCCAAGCTGACAAGCTGGTTGTGACTGACAATGGCGTAAAAATCATTGGTTATACCGACTTACCAAGCCGTTTACCAACACAATCATCGCAGTTATATGGAACAAACCTCGTTAACTTGATGAAGTTATTGTGCAAAGAGAAAAATGGTGAAATAGACATTGATTTTGAAGATCTGGTAATTCGTGGGGTCACTGTGATTAAACAAGGTGAAATCACTTGGCCAGCGCCCCCAATTCAGGTATCTGCTCAGCCGCAGGCGAAACCGCAAGCGGTGGAAAAAGTTAAAGCGCCTGAGAAAAAGATGTCACCAACGGTAAAATATGGCTTGATGGCATTAGCTATCATCTTGTTTGGTTGGTTTGCTAATTCAGCACCAAAAGAGTTTTTATCGCACTTTACTGTATTTGCTTTAGCTTGTGTGGTTGGTTATTACGTGGTGTGGAATGTGACTCATGCATTGCATACACCGTTAATGTCAGTCACTAACGCTATTTCAGGGATCATCGTCGTGGGCGCCTTGCTCCAGATTGGCAGCGGTGGCTGGGTAAGCTTCTTATCCTTTATCGCCATATTGATCGCGAGTATCAATATTTTCGGTGGGTTCACTGTAACTCAACGCATGTTAAAAATGTTTCGTAAAGGGTAAGGGGTAACTTATGTTGTCGAGTGGAATTGTGACAGCAGCTTACATAGTTGCTGCTATCCTATTTATTTTCAGCCTTGCGGGGCTATCCCGTCATGAAAGTTCCCAACGTGGGAATACTTATGGCATTATCGGGATGGCTATCGCCTTGATAGCCACTATTTTAGGTCCTCACAGTGCTAATGTGGGCTGGATGATCGTTGCGATGGTCATTGGTGCTGTCATTGGTATTCGCTTAGCGAAAAAAGTTGAAATGACAGAAATGCCTGAGCTGGTGGCTATTTTACATAGTTTCGTCGGTTTAGCTGCAGTGCTGGTTGGTTTTAACAGCTTTATCGCAAGTGAAGGGCACGCTGATGTTGTGATGGAAAACATTCACTTAACTGAAGTTTTCTTAGGGATCTTCATTGGTGCAGTTACCTTCACCGGTTCAGTAGTCGCTTATGGTAAATTATCAGGGAAAATGTCATCAAAACCGATGATGTTACCTAATCGCCATAAACTGAATTTAGCGGCGTTAGTGGTTTCATTTATTCTGTTAGTGATTTTTGTTAAAACAGAAAGTGTCGGCTTGCAAGTCTTCTTGATGCTAATTATGACCGCGATAGCTTTGGCTTTTGGCTGGCATTTAGTCGCTTCAATTGGTGGAGCGGACATGCCAGTGGTCGTTTCAATGCTGAATTCGTATTCAGGTTGGGCTGCTGCAGCGGCAGGTTTTATGTTAAGCAATGACTTGCTGATTGTCACAGGGGCATTGGTCGGTTCTTCAGGTGCGATTCTGTCCTATATTATGTGTAAGGCGATGAACCGTTCGTTTATCAGTGTTATTGCAGGAGGCTTCGGTACAGATGGCTCTTCAACAGGCACAGAAGAAGAAATGGGTGAGTATCGCGAAAGCACCGCAGAGGAAGTCGCTGAAATGTTGAAAAACTCAACATCAGTAATTATCACTCCGGGGTATGGTATGGCGGTAGCACAAGCACAATACCCTGTTGCGGATATCACCACTAAATTACGCGAACGTGGTATTAATGTGCGTTTTGGTATTCACCCTGTAGCTGGGCGTTTACCTGGCCATATGAACGTATTATTAGCCGAAGCTAAAGTACCTTATGATATCGTATTGGAAATGGATGAAATTAATGATGATTTCTCTGATACCGATACCGTTCTTGTTATTGGTGCTAACGATACGGTTAACCCAGCGGCTCAAGAAGATCCAAACAGCCCAATTGCAGGTATGCCAGTTCTTGAAGTTTGGAAAGCAAGCAATGTCATTGTATTTAAACGTTCAATGAATACAGGCTATGCTGGGGTACAAAACCCATTATTCTTCAAAGAAAATACACAGATGTTGTTTGGTGATGCGAAAGATAGCGTTGATGCAATCTTACGTGCATTGTAATTTAATGAGTTACTAATTCATTTCAAAATAATTAGTAAAGTAAATAAGAAGGGGTGATTGGTTAATTCCAGTCACCCCTTCTTGATATTTGAGAGTTAAATCAGTTTATGTGATGCAGCCTTATAAACGCATCATTTGAGGCAAAATCGAGCGCAATTGGTTAGCCCTCGAGCAAAGGTAAACACTAATAAAAATGCTAGTGTTGATATTATGAGCATGCTCATCATGAGAACTCCGCCATTGAAATGGTCCATGACGTATCCTCCTACTAGACTGCCAATAGTAATTAGAATTAAAAACATAAAGGTAATAAGGGCGGAACCTTTCTCAGTTAATTCCGGAACATGAACGTGCATCCACATATTGATTGTTGCAGGAACCATACCCGCAGCGATCCCCCATGAAAAAACAAATATGATACTGGTCGCCCAATTAAAATCTAAAACAGATAATGCGAGAAAAGCTAAGGCTAATAAAAGTGCACTAATCGCGAAATTATAACGAACATTATATTTTCCGACATAACCCGCCAGTATATTGCCAACTACGCTGGCCACCCCAAAAAAGAGCAATAGTGCTGAAATTTGTCCTTCGATAAAACCTGCGGTTTGTTTAAAGAACACCGTAAAATAATTATACGCAGAGAAATGTGCTAAAAAAATCAGTGTGAATATAATTAACCCTTTACGCGCAATAGGGTGCGATGGCATCAATAACAATTCCTTCCATTGCATAGACGAAGAAGGTTTTAATGATGGTAAAGAGAAATACTGCATTAAAAACGCGACAGCACCTGCAATAACCAGCGCAATATAAGGCATTCTCCAACCATAATTATCAGATAACCAAGCGCCTAGAGGTACTCCGAGCACGGTGACTAATGTGACGGCTGAAAAGAATATTGTTACGGATGTGGTTATTGACATATTTTTAGGTGCTAGACGTATCACTAAGCCTGCTGCAACTCCCCAAAAACCCCCTAGTGCAATTCCTAATGCGAATCTACCTAATAAAACTAAACTAAAATTAGACGCGAAAGCCGTAATTGCATTAGCTAATATCATGAGAGCAACTAAGAAAAGTAAAACTTGGCGTCTATCGATATTTTTTGCATAAATGGGGACAAATAGGGAGGATGCCATACCTGCGATAGATGTGACAGTGACTGTAAGCCCTGCGGTACCTGTTGATATTTGAAAATCATAAGCGATGTTATTTAGCACGCTAATGGCTAAAAACTCACCAGTAACAATAATGAAGCAAGCAAAAGTTGCAGATAATAGTGAAAGCCAGTTACCATTATGCGAAGAAATATGAGTTGTTGTCATGCGCTTTCCATGAAAGTTAAGTAGTTTACAAAAAAGAATGATTTTATAGTGACCGCTATAAAATCATGGCGCTATTGTTTATGTGAATTTAGACGTTGTCAATTATTTTTATAATGATCACTATAAAATAGTTGTGGTATAGTGAATTGACTGCGAGTAAAGTGAGAATATGAATCAAATAAAACGCGGGCGGCCTAAAGGCTTTGACCAACAAGATGCACTAGCTAAAGCCATGCTATTGTTTTGGCGAAATGGCTATGTTGCAACCTCAATTAGCGATTTAACTCAAGAGCTAGGTATCACAGCGCCTAGCCTTTACTGTGCTTTTGGTGATAAAGCATCGTTGTTTAATCAATGTATTGATTATTATTTGATGAATGAAGCTTGTCCTATTTTGTCTATTGTAAAGCAAGCCAAAACAGCGAAAATTGCAATTGAATTGCTGATGTATGAAAGCGCTAAAAGGCTAATTCAGCCAAACAAGCCTGCAGGTTGTATGCTGATTACAGCGACAATGAATGGGTCAAAGCAAATCGAAGATGTGCAATTAAACGTCCAAGAAAAACGGAAAAGTTATCAGGAAATTCTACTGGCACGTATGCGTAAAGGTATTGATGATGGTGATGTTGCTCCAGATGCGCCGATTGAAGCTATCGTTGATTTTTATATAACGGTAATTGATGGTTTTACCATACAAGCTTGTGATGGAATTGATCTTGAAAGACTTAATCAAGTCATTTTTAATGCTATGCAAGCTTGGCCGATACTTAGTCAAAGTTCAGTTCAGCAATAACTTAGCCATGATTAAATTAAGCCCCAATAACATAAATATTATTGGGGCTTAATAAGTTTTAGATGATTAGCTAATCATCATCAGCAGGGTTGATAGGACAAACAAAACCGTCAGGTTTAATCGCTAATAAATCACATTTTAGCTTATCGATGACATGCTCCGCGGTATTCCCCAAAAAAGCCGCTGAAATGCCTGTGCGGCCTAAAATACCCAGTACCACAACCCCAGCGTGCAATTCTTCACACATATCTGGAATAATTTTTTCAGGTAAGCCTTCACGGACATGGGTATATTTTTCATCAATCCCAAATTTTTGCCGCAACTCTTTCATCGCAATTAAATGTTGGCCGCGTAGTGCGTTGTTATATAGGCTCGGGTCGAAATCAGGTAACTCTATGGCAATATTCATAGGAGCAACAGGATATGCACTCACTAAATGGATTTCCTGTTCCTTAATAATGCGAGTTGCTAAATCTTTTGTTTTTTCGACCAATTTGATATTGAGGTCATCGTGATAAGATTCCTCATTTGATAAGTTAACGGCGACAACCACTGAACCGTGATCAGGCCATACTTTGTCTTTTACCATCCAAACGGGAGCAGGGCATTTTCGGAGTAAATGCCAGTCTAGTGGGGTAAAAATAATCGACTCAAAATTATCGGTTTGATGCGCCATTTTCAGTAACAGGTCATGTTCACCATTTATTACTTCCTGAATAATGGCCTCATATGGCTTGTTATGCCAAATAACTTTAATTTCAATATCAATGCCCGCTTCAAGATAGAAATGAGCTTGTTGTTTGATCCACGCTGCTTTTTGGCTTATTACACCTTTGCGCATGGCATTACGTTCTTCAGGAGAAAGTAAGGTTGTCATGTCATAGGAAAGGTCGTAGATAGGCAAAAACGCTTTTATCCGTCCACCATTACGCTGCACGATGTAGACAGCACGTCTTAATGCAGGTTGATCATCCTGATTTGGGTCAATTGCAACTAGCAGGTTTTTATAGTTTGCCATATTGAAATCCTCTCGATACACGGATATTTCCATATAGATAAACTATGATATTGAGATTAAATAGGCAAGAAATCTGGAGAAAAAAATGAAAACGGATCACTGATAACGTGATCCGTTTAGGGATATTAGCATGTAATTGCTGAAACTTTACCAGCGATATCAGTCAGTTTAGCCATATCCTCGATAGTGATGTACTTACCTTTAACACTTAGCATGCCACTTTTTTGGAAACGTCCTAAAAGGCGACTAATGGTTTCAACTGTTAAGCCAAGATAATTACCGATATCTCCACGAGTCATGGTTAATCTAAATTCTCTTGGTGAAAAACCACGTTCCGCAAAGCGGTGAGAGAGGTTAAGAATAAATGCAGCTAAACGCTCTTCCGCATTTTTCTTAGATAATAAAAGGATCATTTCTTGATCACCTTTAATTTCACCGCTCATTAAACGCATAATTTGCTGACGTAAATTAGGCATTTTGCCTGATAAGTCGTCTAAGGTTTCAAAAGGTATTTCACAAACCATTGAGGTTTCAAGTGCTTGTGCAAAACTTGGGTGCTGTGTATGAATGATAGCATCAAAGCCAACAAGGTCTCCTGCTAAGTGAAAACCAGTAATTTGCTCATCGCCTTCTTCGGTTATTGTATAGCTTTTTATTGTACCTGAGCGGATGGCATATAATGAACGCAATTCATCGCCTGCTTTAAATAAAGCTTGGCCTTTTTGAATTGGTTTTTTGCGTTCGATGATATTATCAAGTTGATCCAGTTCATGTTCATTCAGCGTAAAAGGAATGCAAAGTTGGCTAATACTGCAATCCTGACAATGAATAGCACAACCACCAGACTGGATGCGACGAACAACTCTTTTTTCTGGGATCATATTTAAGGCTCAATCAAGTTAAAATTATTGATATGAGTCAATTTTAACATAAGATAATGCAACTAGTAAGTAGTAATGTATGACAGAATCGACTTAATAAACAAAAAAGCCAATCAGAAGGCATGTGAGAAATTAGTGAATTTAGATATTCATGCTAAATTAAAGAAGATTACTAAGTATATAATTTGATATAGATTAAATTTTAGCCTCTAAACGAGAAAAAGATGACTTACATCATCATAGTAGTTACTACTCTAAACTGTCGTAATTAAGCACGAAATATTAAACTAATTAGCATTAATTTAACACAAAAATAAATTTAGGAATATCAATTTTTCAAATTAACCTCAAAAAGGAGAATATAATGGCACTTATCCAACAGTCTTTACCCACCTCGATGACAGTTGTAGACATTATAGAACCTGGTGGACCAGAAAAGCTGCGATTAATTGATATACCGTTACCTAGAATTTCTGCAGGGTATTTGCTCGTTAAGGTGGAAGCTGCGGGGGTTAATCGCCCTGATATTTTTCAGCGTAAGGGGTCTTATCCTCCACCGACAGATGCTTCTCCGATTATGGGGCTTGAAATTGCAGGAACTATAGTTGCCAAGGCGGATGATGTAGAGGAATGGCAGCTCGGAGACAAAGTTTGTGGACTGGTTGCCGGGGGAGGTTATGCAGAATATTGTTTAGTGCATAAAAACATAGCCTTACCGTTAGGGAATTTATCTTTTATCGAGGGTGCAGCGATACCTGAAAACTTTTTCACTGTTTGGGCAAATGTTTTTCAAATAGGCAAACTTAAAAAAGACGAAACGGTACTTATTCACGGTGGAACATCGGGAATTGGTAGCGTGGCAATTATGTTAGCAAAAGCCTTTGGCGCAACAGTGATTACTACTGTTGGTTCAGAAGACAAAGTTCAAGTTGCAAAATCGTTAGGCGCAAATTGTGTTATTAACTACAGAAACGATGATTTTGTTGAAGCAACACTCAATTATACCTCTTCTCGAGGTGTTGATATGGTCGTAGATATTATCGGTGGTGATTATGTTGCGAAAAATTATCAAGTTGCTGCTAAATTTGGACGAATAATTCAAATTGGTATGATGAAAGGTAACCCTAAAGAGTTAAATATGATGCCTTTAATGGTAAAAAGATTAACTCATACGGGATCAACAATGCGTTCTCGAACTATTGAGGAAAAAGCAGTGATTGCCCAAGAACTAAAGAAACAAGTCTGGGGGTTGTTACAAAATGGTGAAATAAAACCTATTATTAACAAAATATATCACTTGTCTCAGGTGCGAAGTGCCCATGAATATATGGAATCAGGTGATCTTGTTGGGAAAATTGTTTTGCTAAACAGTTAATTGGATTTACTTTCTGCGGTTTTCACTATTTAACTTTAGTTCTTTAAGAGCAGTGAAAATCGCACCATCTATAACAAATTTTTTACATATTCAAGCTTTTTCAGCGTAAAAATCTCTTTACAGTTGAATAAATTTTGTTTTTTTGTGCTTGTCCACAAATCAGAATGAAATTCCTATTAGTTTATTAATAATTTAATAGAAATAGATTATATCTATAAATAAGTTGGCCATTAACGGTTTGTTTATCAATAATTAATGCTTAAATGATATTTTTAAATGTATATCATTAATATATTGATATCTTTTATATAAACACAGCCCGTTATGCACTTTCCAATGATATTAAGTTAAGTAACTTAAGTGCAATTAGCACCCGTTAATTGTAGTTTGAAGGTGTAGTAATGATAAATAATTTTAAAAATTCAAAAATAAATGTAGATGCATTATTTTTAGGTCCTAAATCTGAAAATGCTGTCTTTTTCAAAGAAATGATGGAGTATTCAGTTAGTGAACATATGCATTGGCGCTCCAGCTATCATCCTGAAGATCCTGATCTTATCTCTACTGTTGACCGTTATGCTCCCGAGTACCGAGATACGCTTTATCGTACTGAAGGCATTCTTAATCAACTCTCTTCAAAATTAAAAACAACATCGGTTCCATGGTTCTCCCCCCGTTATATGGGGCATATGAATGCAGATACACTGATGATTTCTAATTTGGCTTATGTCATGGCGATGATGTACAACCCCAATAATTGTGCACAAGAATCTTCACCAACGACAACAGTTTTAGAAATAGAAGCCGGGTTAGATTTATGTGCCATGTTTGGTTATGACGTACAACATGCTTGGGGACATATTACATCTGGTGGAACGGTTGCTAACTACGAAGGATTATGGGTAGCTAGAAATATTAAAACGTTACCGTTAGCGATTATGCAGCATCCAAAATCCCAATACTTGCTAAAGGATAAAACTGAAAAAGAGTTACTCAATCTCTCAGTTTCCGCGGTTCTAGATTTAATTGACGAGTTAAAGAAACAACAAATTTTTGAGGAAATTCGTGATTTAACCTGCCGTGGTGTTGGAATAGAACAAGGAAAACTCGGTAAGTTATTGGTACCGCAGTCTAAACACTATTCATGGATGAAAGCGATGGATATTCTTGGTTTAGGCCAACAGAATATTGTGCAATTACCCGTTGATGCAAGTTATCGAACAGATGTACGTAAAATGCGTGAAACGGTATTTACATTAATTGAGCAAGGGGAGCCAATTTTAGCGGTAGTTGCCGTTGTTGGTACCACAGAAACTGGCGCAATAGACAATGTCAGAGAAGTTATTGAGCTACGACGTGAATGCGAGCAACGTTTTGGGGTTTCTTTTTATGTGCATATCGATGCTGCTTACGCGGGATACGCTTGTGCGATGTTTCGCGATGAAGAAAACCAATTTATGGAGTATGAGAATTTACTCCAACGCTATCATAGTGAAGGGATTTTTCCTGAAAATATGTTGTGGCCAAAACGTGATGTTTATGAAAGCTTTAAAGCATTAAGCCAAGCGGACTCGATTACCGTTGACCCACATAAGGTGGGGTTTATTCCTTATGCGGCAGGTGCAATTTGTATGAAAGATAAGCGGATTGTGGATTTAGTTTCTTACCATGCCGCTTATGTATTTGAAGAGGTTCAAGAAAAGCAGCGTAAAACAGAAAAAACACAAAATGTATTATTGGGCTCATCTATTATGGAAGGGTCAAAAGCGGGCGCAACCGCAGCAGCGGTATGGGCTGCACATCGCTTAGTTCCGTTAAATGTTTTAGGGTATGGAAAAGTGATTGCGGCTGGGGTCATCACTGCCAATTGGATGATTGATAAAATTAATCAATGTGAGCCTTTTATTATTGAGGAACGTCAATTTTCAATTATAGCGATGCCAACGCCCGATTTTCACATGATTAACTTTATGTTTCGTGAAATTGGCAACACCTCTTTAGAAAAACAAAATCAATTAAATAAACGGTTATATGAATTATGCTCTTATGCGGCAGGCCGGAGTTATTCTAATGATTTTCTCACCTCATCAACCTCGCTAACTTATGAAGAATATGGCGATAATCCATTGAATCTATGTCGAGATGCACAATTCTCTGATAGTGAATGGCATAAAGTACGGTCGATTTATGTGCTACGGGCGGCAGTCATGACACATTGCCTGCGTGATAGGGCACATTTTGAAACCTATTGGGCAGAGTTAAAAAATATTTTTGAAGACAAATTACAACAACTCATTAATGAAGAAAATAAGTTAAATCACTCTAATTATAAAATTAATATTTAATTGATTGTTAGGATCTCAATATGAAAAATCGCACACTTGGTAGTGTATTTATTGTTGCAGGTACTACGATTGGCGCAGGTATGTTAGCCATGCCTATCGCTGCCGCGGGTAATGGTTTCTTAGTGAGCCTCGCTATGTTATTAGTGTTGTGGGCATTGATGTGCTACACGGCGTTACTTTTGGTCGAAGTTTATCAACATGAATCTCACGAAACTGGGATCGGTAGTGTTGCACAACGGTACTTAGGCTCTAGTGGCAAATTTATTACGGGTTTTAGTATGATGTTCCTGATGTATGCATTGACAGCAGCTTATGTCAGTGGAGCAGGGGAAATCATTACATCAAATTTGAAAAGTAGTTTTGCTATTGAAATGGCAGATTGGATGGGAATTGTTGTATTTACCGTCATTGGTGGGGGAGTTGTATGTTTCGGGACTTCATCCGTAGATTTTATCAACCGTATTTTATTTGCTGCAAAAATTGTTTTCTTAGTCATTATATTGGCATTAATGATGCCGCATGTTGAGCAACAAAATTTATTAGCTGCCCCAACTGAAAAAATACTTATTTTATCTGCTATACCGGTGTTTTTTACCTCCTTTGGTTTTCATGGTAGCGTCCCAAGTATCGTTAAATACATGGGGGGAGATGTCAAAAAATTGCGGGTTATTTTTATTATCGGAAGTGCTATCCCGTTGATTGCTTATATTTTATGGCAAATCGCAACATTAGGGAGTATTGGTACAACCACATTTGTTGGTATTTTGGCGGAAAACGCAGGGCTTAATGGATTATTAGATGCAATTAAAGATGTGGCTCAATCAGGAAAAACAGAGTTAATTGCACAAATGTTTATGAGTTTGGCGCTTGCGACATCTTTCCTTGGTGTTGCTTTGGGGTTATTTGACTTTCTAGCGGATTTATTTAAACGTCAAGATAATGCGTCAGGGCGTCTACAAACAGGTTTGCTCACCTTTGGACCACCACTAGTTTTTGCTTTATTTTATCCTAAAGGGTTTGTGATGGCGTTAGGGTATGCCGCAATCGCACTTTCAATACTGGCTTTATTATTACCTAGTGCTATGGCATTTAAATCAAGAACATTAAACCAACGGAAATATCAAGTGTTAGGCGGTGGATTAGGTCTTTCATTAGTATTTATTTGTGGAATTATAGTCATTGGTGTTCAGTTAGGGATTGTTTTCAACATATTACCTAATATTGGGTAATTGCACTTCGCTTCTATAGCCAGCCAACATACCGACGGCTGGCTTTATCACTTCAAAAATAGGTTAATTTCATATCTATTGCCAACTTTACTCAGTTAGACAATTTACCGCACATTTTTTACTGTTGTGTCGGCATTTAGTCGGTATAATCCATATAAGAATGATTATCATTAGCACGTTATGCATAAAAATAGATATATCTAAAGCTGGCATTTTCTGTAAAAGTAACTATCATATTAGATATATCGGTTTTTATATAAATAACCACTGAGAATTTTAATGGCAAATGAACAACAACTCGAGCCGTGTTTGTGCAACGGTAAAAGTGTCAGTCGTATGTTTAACCCTAAACAGTTAAGGATTTATATCCTACATTTACTGACAGGGGGAATTAATTACGGTTATGAGCTAATAAAAAAAATTGCAGAAGAAACGGCAGATTTTTATTGCCCAAGCCCAGGTGTGATATATCCAACTCTGACGTTATTAGAGGAGTTAGGGTTTATTTCGGCGGGTAAAGATAATGGAAAAGGGCGTAAGTGTTATGTCATAACGCCAGAAGGTCGCTGTTTTTTATTACTCAAAGCTGAAATATTGGCAGAAGTTCAACTAAAATTAAAATATGCTCAGGAATTAAAAGCAGGTAATCAATTCGCTAATGAAATTGAATGCGCTGTAGATAAATTTAAGTCATTGTTGAGACACCAAATCGTGATACAACAGTTGACGAAAGAAGAGACAACAAGAGTCGTTGAGATCATTAACCGAGCAGTGGAACGTATTGAGCAAGTCAATGCAGTGTTAGTGGCAGAGGGAAAATCAAATGGCTAAAACGAATGATATTATACAAGCAAAAGAGCGTTTATATATGAAAGAGACAAGCAAAATACCACAGAGCAACGCCCCGGTTTCATCTGAAAATGAACCGTCTGTGAAGACGAATAAAGACGTTAAATTTAAAGAGGTTGTATGCCCTAATGTGCCAACTTCATATTTTAAGCGAGCAAAGAAACAAAAAATAAAATAACCAATTAGATAGTTTACAAAATCTTTATTCACTTAAAAGACATAAAGAATAAACCTTATTTATTTTCTTATTGATGAATAACGCGACTCAGTCTTCTATTATTCCATCAATAAGGTAAATTTTAGGGTGCATATAATTATTTTGTAAACTTTAGCTATGATCCTATATCAATATATAACTTCATAAAAAATCCCCTGATCACTTAACGTAACCAGGGGTATCGGTTACAAGCCCAATTTAGCGTGTATTTGGGCTATTTCGTTGATCCACTGCTGCTGTAATTGCGGTTTTTGGTGGTTTAATTTGCGTTTTTGATCCGCAAGTAGCTTTTGCTCCAATATCAGCAATGTTTCTAACAACTCATCTTCATGAGTAGCTTCCTTACTGAGAATTTCAATCGTTGATTTAGAAGGGGCATTTTCCCCAAGCGTAGACGTTAACACTTGCTGGGATTGCTGCTCGATTTTATGATAAATATCATCAGCATTAAGGTATTCCTCTAGCCGATTATCATCGATAAACCAGAAGCGTTGGCAGCTATTTTCAATGAGCCATTTATCATGGCTTACAACCAATAATGCCCCAGAAAATAAGCTAATTTGCTCACAAAGTGCTTCCTTGCCTTCTAGATCAAGGTGATTGGTAGGTTCGTCCAATAAAATCAACTCATACTGAGCTAAACTTAAACCAATAAACAATAATCTAGCGCGTTCACCACCGCTCAGTGTTGCCACTTTCTGTTGGTGACGATTATAGGCAAAACCCGCTCCAATTAATGCCATTTTTCGTTGTTCATCGGTTAAAGGTGAAAAATGACGTAGTGCATCTAATAGGCTATCATTATCATTTAACTGCTCTAATTGTTGGTCATAATAACCAGCACGAATTGCTGGATGAAACTTCAATTGTGAGCTATAGCGTAAATTTTGTTGATAATGTTGCCAAAGTAGACGTAATAGTGTTGATTTACCACAGCCATTGGCTCCCATGATAGCGATACGATCACCACTTTTCACTTGATGAAATGCCGTTTTAAATAACTGATTTCCATTCGGTGTTGAAACAACGGTGTTTTCCAACTCTAAAACTCTATCTGCAGGAATAGCTTTGCCATTTAAAGCAAGCTTCCATTGATAGCCTTCAGTTAGCTCAGTTTGGGCATCTTTAAGACGGTCAATATGTTTTTCCATCTGTTTAGCTTTGCGTGATAAGGCTTCATTGTCATACACATGCCCCCAAATCGCTAAACGCTTGGCACTTGATGCAATACGGTCAATTTCTTTTTGCTCTGCTTGATTACGGCGTGCATCAGTGATGTCTTTTTCACTTAATGCTTGCCGTGCTGCACTGCAAGGTAACCGATAAAAATGTAATGATTTATCTCGTAAAATCCAAGTACAGTTACTGACTTTATCTAATAACGATTGGTCATGGGAAATTAGCACAAAACTCCCTTTCCATGACTGTAAGAAATTACCTAACCAAATAAGTGTGGGCAAATCTAAATGATTACTAGGTTCATCGAGTAACAGTAAATCGGGTTGTTCAATTAAAGCACGCCCCAGCAGCAAACGTGTATGTTGTCCTCCACTGATTGCATTCGCTTTTTGTTCCCATTGTTCAGGTGTAAAACCTAATTCTGATAATAAAACTTCAGCCCGCCAGCGCTCAGTGGCTTTATCTTGTTCAGGGAGTTTTTGAACAAGTGCATCAATCAGAGTCAAACAAGCGATTTTATCGGGTAAATGTTGTTCAATATAAGCAATAACACAATGATTTGCATAGGTAATACTGCCACTATTAGGAAACAGTTGTTGGGTTATTAGCTTCAATAATGTACTTTTTCCACTCCCGTTATGGCCAATTAAACCAATGCGGTCACCTTGTTGGATGGTAAAAGAAATATCGCTTAATAAGGTAGAGGTTGAAGTATCGTAATTTAATGATTTTACAGTTAATAAAGTGCTCATAGCTTACTCAAATTTTAGGCGAAAAAACGCCAGGGTATAGTCGTAACGACAACCCAGTAAGCTGAGGGAAGATTTTCTTTAGTGGCTTCGCTCAGGCAGGGTTATCGCAGTATAAAACTGTGAAAGCCTGAGCTCTGGCGATTACCAAAGAAGTGTGAATATTCAATAAGATCACACAACAACATAAATTAGCCTCCTTAATATTCATTTAGTTAATCGATGAGAGAATTATAGCTAATATGTTATTTAACCAACAAGATCCGAAAATGCGCTCTCTGATTATTATGGGAAAAAGCATATACAGGTATAAATGTTACTTATATCATGCGCGAAGAAATGAATAATATTGCTGTGAATTGGGTTCTTGCTATGTAGCGTTTAAAATCATGATTCAAAAAACAAGAGAGCCCCAAATGAACGTAGAAATAAAACCCGCAACATGTGATGACGCTGCTTTGATATTAGATATGATCATTGAATTGGCAGATTATGAAAAAGCACGTCACGAAGTTAAAGCCACGGTAGCTGATATTGAAAATTCCTTATTTGGAGCGAATTCAAGCACAGAAGCCTTAATCTGTTATGTGGATGGCCAGCCAGCAGGGTATGCCGTATTTTTTACGAGTTATTCAACATGGTTAGGGAATAATGGTATTTATTTAGAAGATTTGTATGTCTCCCCAGATTTTCGTGGCGCGGGTGCAGGAAAGAAGTTACTCAAGCATATTGCAGTGTTAGCCGTAGAACGAAAGTGCCAACGGCTGGAATGGAGTGTTTTAGATTGGAACCAGCCAGCAATTGATTTTTATAAAAGTATTGGCGCAGAACCGCAAGATGAATGGGTTCGTTACCGAATGGATGAAAAAGTGATTGCTGCATTCGCAAGCTAATATTTATTCATATTCAAACATCGTTGAATAAAGCCAGTAAATTAAGTTACTGGCTTTATTTTTTTATTTTGAATTAAATATGTACAATTAATGCCTTATCCTGATTTTTGTGAGTTTATTCTGTTTTTTTGTGACATAAGGCAACTAAACTTAAACCAAATGTTGATAAAATGCCATTAAATTAAGTAGATAGCCAATTTAATGGTAGTGCTAACACTTACTTGGCCAAGTTTTAAATAAAAATAATATTTTTAGTTTTAAGGGTATTTATTTCGTATAGAGACAGTTATGTCATTTTATTAATAATCACCAGGTTAATAATCAAAATAATTGTTGTTCCTTGTTTTCTCATTTAATGGAAAGGGATGGTATGAAAATAAATAAACAAAAAGTATCTTTTTACATCATTTTAATATTAATTATTGTTGCGGGTGGTTTCTATTACTGGAATGTTAATTCAGGTGGTCTACCCGCTGGATTCGCTCAAAGTAACGGCCGTATAGAAGCAACAGAAATTGATATTGCCACTAAGACGGCAGGACGTATTGAAACGATTAATGTAAAAGAAGGGGATTTTGTTAAAGAAGGGCAAGAACTTGCTCGTATGGATACGCGAGCACTCCAAGAGCAACTCCATGAAGTACAGGCACAATTACGCCAAGCCATCAGTGCAGTGACCACTGCCGAGTCTGCTTTAGCGCAACGTAAAAGCGAAAAAGTTGCAGCCCAGGCTGTTGTTCGTCAACGTGAAGCGGAGTTAGACGCAGCGCAAAAACGGTTAAATCGTTCTAGAGCTTTGGTGAGAACCAACGCCGTATCTCAGCAACAAGTCGATGATGATACAGCACAGATGCAAGGCTCTCGTGCAGCACTGGAAGCATCAAAAGCTCAAGTTGCCGCCGCGACATCAGCCATTGATTCTGCAAGCGCTGGTATAGTCCAAGCGAAAAACCGTGTTGATGCAGCGACAGCAACGGAACGCCGTATTATTGCGGACTTAGATGACAGTATTCTAAAAGCGCCAAGAAACGGGCGTATTCAATATCGTGTCGCTGAGCCTGGAGAGGTACTTGGCGCTGGCGGGCGAGTCTTGAACATGGTCGATTTAAGTGATGTGTATATGACATTTTTCTTACCGACTGAAGATGCAGGAAAAGTTGCCTTAGGCAGTGATGTTCACATTATACTTGACGCTGCACCAAATATCGTAATCCCAGCCAAAACCACTTTCGTGGCGAGTGTTGCTCAATTCACACCGAAAACCGTAGAAACACAAAATGAACGCCTAAAATTAATGTTCAGAGTGCGTGCACGAATTTCGCCTGAATTATTAGAGCAACATCTAGAATATGTGAAAACAGGGCTGCCCGGAAAAGCTTATGTGCGTTTAGACCCTAATGAATCTTGGCCTGCTGAATTAGAGGTGAGATTACCACAATGACCAATAAACTGATGGATGATGTGATTATCGATATACAACATGTCAGCCAACATTATGGTGACAATTGTGCGTTGGATGATATTGTACTTTCCATCCCAGCAAGAAAAATGGTTGGGTTGATTGGCCCTGATGGTGTAGGAAAATCAAGCCTGATCTCCCTGATTGCAGGGGCAAGAGTGATTCAACAAGGCCAAATAACGGTACTTGATGGTGATATGAGTGATATTGAGCATCGTAGAGCTGTTTGCCCTCGCATCGCCTACATGCCGCAAGGTTTAGGGAAGAACCTTTACCATACGTTATCTGTTTATGAAAACGTCGACTTTTTTGGCCGCTTATTTGGCCAATCAAAAGCTGAGCGTGAATATCGGATTCAGGATTTGCTTGAAAGTACAGGGCTTGCGCCATTTAAAGACCGTCCAGCAGGCAAGTTATCAGGAGGGATGAAACAAAAGCTTGGGTTATGCTGTGCGCTAATTCATGATCCCGATTTATTAATTTTGGATGAACCTACTACAGGGGTTGACCCGTTATCTCGTGCGCAATTTTGGGATTTAATTGACCGCATTCGTTTGCGACAAACCAATATGAGCGTTTTGGTCGCAACGGCTTATATGGAAGAGGCCGAACGCTTTGATTGGTTAGTGGCAATGGATGATGGCAAGGTGCTCGCTACAGGTCATGCATCTGAATTAAAAGCCCAAACTCAATGTGATGATCTTGAAGCTGCGTTTATTGAATTACTACCTGAAGAAAAACGCAGTGGCCACAAAAAAGTCGTGATCCCTCCACGTGATACCACAGAAGACAATATTATTGCTATTGAAGCCCAAGACCTAACTATGCGTTTTGGTAACTTCGTCGCTGTTGACCATGTGAATTTTAAGATCCCAAAAGGGGAGATTTTTGGTTTCTTAGGGTCTAATGGCTGTGGTAAATCAACCACTATGAAAATGTTGACGGGTTTATTACAAGCCAGTGAAGGGCAAGCATGGCTATTTGGTCAAGAAATAGATCCGAAAGATATCGAAACACGCAAGCGTGTCGGCTACATGTCGCAAGCATTTTCACTATATAGTGAATTGAGTGTTGAGCAAAATCTCGTACTTCACGCCAAGCTTTTTCATATAGCTGAGGACAAAATTCCCCAGCGAGTGGACGAAATGTGCCAGCGTTTTGAACTTGATGATGTGCGAGACGTAATGCCTGACGATTTACCTTTGGGGATCCGGCAAAGGTTATCTTTAGCTGTCGCAGTTATTCATGAACCTGAAATGTTAATCCTCGATGAGCCAACTTCGGGAGTAGACCCCGTTGCCAGAGATATGTTCTGGAATTTGATGGTCGATCTATCAAGACGTGACGGTGTCACAATTTTTATTTCTACGCACTTTATGAATGAAGCAGAGCGCTGTGACCGTATTTCACTCATGCATGCAGGTAAAGTCTTAGATTGTGATACCCCTGCTAACCTGACCAAAAAAAGAGGCCTCGGCACGCTTGAAGAAACCTTTATTGCTTATTTACAGGATGCTGTGGGGGATGCAGGACAAGGGCAAGAAACTGCCCCTGAGTTCCATGTTGACCCTGAACTGAAAGAACAAGCGACCGAAGCGTTAAAAAAACGTTTTAGTTTACGTCGGTTATTCAGTTATTCCATTCGAGAAGGGATGGAATTACGTCGTGACCCAGTGCGTTCAACACTCGCGTTATTAGGGACTGTAATTCTTATGTTTATTATGGGTTACGGTATTAGTATGGATGTCGAAAATTTACGTTTTTCCGTACTAGATCGCGACCAAACAGGGTTAAGTCAGGGATATACACTGAACTTAGCAGGTTCACGTTACTTTATCGAACAACCACCAATCAAGGATTATGATGATTTAGAGTCTGGTATGCGTAGCGGTAAGATTACCGTTGCGATTGAAATTCCGCCTAACTTCGCAAGGGACGTTGCACGCGGCAATAACGTTAAAATTGGCGTGTGGATTGATGGTGCGATGCCAAACCGCGCTGAAACTGTGCGTGGCTATGTGCAAGCGATGCACTTAGCATGGCTAAGTACGATGGCTGCTCGCCAACCCGTTGGCGTTGCTGGTATGCCAGCTATCGACATTGAAACCCGATATCGTTATAACCCAGATGTTCGTAGTTTACCGGCGATTGTTCCCGCAGTTATTCCATTATTATTAATGATGATACCCGCAATGCTTAGCGCGTTGAGTGTTGTTCGGGAAAAAGAGCTTGGTTCGATTATCAATCTTTATGTCACTCCGATCACCAAATTAGAGTTTTTACTTGGAAAGCAGCTCCCTTATATTTTATTAGGCATGTTTAACTTTGTATTACTTTGCATACTGTCCGTCTATATATTTGGTGTTGAATTTAAAGGTAGTTTTCTGACGTTAACCTTGGCCGCATTTTTGTATATCAGTATTGCAACAGGAATGGGGTTATTAATTTCATGCTTTATGAAAAGCCAAATTGCAGCAATTTTTGGTACTTCTATCATCACTCTGATACCAGCAACACAATTTTCAGGAATGATTGACCCAGTTTCATCATTGGAAGGTATTGGCCGCTGGGTTGGGATGGTTTATCCAACATCACACTTTTTAACTATCACGCGAGGAACCTTCTCTAAGGGACTAAATTTATTCGATTTACAGTCATCGTTTATCCCATTACTGATCACTGTTCCATTGGTTATTGGGCTCAGTGTTTTATTCCTGAAAAAGCAGGAGGCATAGCGATGATACGTAAAATTCAGAATATTTTTAACCTAGGAGTCAAAGAGTTACGCAGTTTAGGCCGCGATAAAGCGATGCTAGCCTTGATTGTCTTTGCTTTTACGGTATCGATTTATTCGTCGGCAACGGTGACTCCCGGCTCTTTACATAATGCGCCCATTGCGATTGCTGACCAAGATAAGTCACAGTTATCAAATCGGATAATCAATAGCTTTTATGCGCCTTATTTTTTACCACCCGCGGATATCACACCAGATCAAATTGATGGTTTGTTAAATCGTGGTTCATATACTTTTGCGCTAGATATTCCGCCTAATTTTCAACGTGATGTGCTTGCCGGACGGCACCCAGAAATTCAGGTAAATATTGATGCAACAAGGATGAGCCAAGCCTTCTTAGGAAATAGTTATATTCAAAATATTACCTTAGGGGAAGTGAATGAATTTTTAGCAAAATACCGTAGTAATGCAAGTTTACCTGTTGATTTGGAAGTGAGGATGCGCTTTAACCCTAACTTGACACAGTCATGGTTTGGTTCTGTTATGGCAATCATTAATAATATTACGATGTTATCGATTGTTTTAACGGGCGCTGCACTAATCCGCGAACGGGAACACGGTACAGTCGAACATTTGATGGTCATGCCACTAACGCCATTTGAAATTATGATGTCGAAAATATGGTCAATGGGGCTGGTGGTATTGATTGCATCTGGTGTTTCCTTAATTTTGGTTGTAAAAACATTGCTACAAGTACCAATCGAAGGCTCTATCTTATTGTTTATGTGTGGGGTGGCCTTGAGTTTATTTGCGACAACGTCGATTGGTATTTTTATGGGGACGATTGCACGCTCCATGCCTCAGTTTGGTTTGTTGATGATCTTAGTGTTATTGCCATTAAATATGCTTTCTGGCGGAATGACAGCGCGAGAAAGTATGCCTCAGCTTGTTCAAGACATTATGCTAACCATGCCGACAACGCACTTTGTTAGCCTTGCTCAAGCGATTTTATATCGCGGAGCTGGCTTCCAAATTGTTTGGCCTCAATTTGCGGTTCTTGTTGTTATTGGTGCTGTATTCTTTTCTCTCGCACTCATTCGTTTTCGCAAAACGATTGCCACCATGGCATAACCTACTGTACATAAAATATCCATTAATGCATAAAACGCTTGCTGAATTTTTCAGTAAGCGTTCTAATGCTTCACCTATTAATTATTGGTGCATGATTAGGTTGTACCTATCAAATCAATAGTGGGTAATGATTGGATTAAGCTGCTGTAAAACAGTAACTTAATAGGTAACCAAACAGGAGAACATCATATGTCATTAATTAATACTCAAATCAAACCATTTACTAACCAAGCATTTAAAGATGGCCAATTTATCGAAGTTTCTGAAAAAGATGTTGCAGGTAAATGGAGCGTTTTCTTCTTCTATCCAGCTGACTTTACCTTTGTTTGCCCAACTGAACTGGGTGACATTGCTGACCATTATGAAGAATTCCAAAAATTAGGTGTTGAAATTTTCTCTGTTTCTACTGACACACATTTTACCCATAAAGCATGGCATGCAAGTTCAGAAACTATCGGTAAAATCAAATATGCCATGATCGGTGACCCAACTGGCGCATTAACACGTAACTTTGAAAATATGCGTGAAAACGAAGGCTTAGCAGACCGCGGCACTTTCGTTGTTGACCCACAAGGTATCATTCAGGCAATCGAAATTACTGCTGAAGGTATCGGTCGTGATGCAGCTGACCTGTTACGTAAAGTTAAAGCAGCACAATATGTTGCAAGCCACCCAGGTGAAGTTTGCCCAGCTAAATGGAAAGAAGGTGATGCAACACTGTCTCCATCTTTGGACTTAGTCGGCAAAATCTAATTAATCTAACCCAATTGATTAACACTGAATAATTCAGGTTGCAGGTGTTTAGGCCTGCAACTTGGATCATGACGGGTATATGTACCCGATTTTATGATAAAAATTAAAGGGGATTACATGCTCGACAATAATTTACAGGCACAGTTGAAAGCCTACTTAGAACGTTTAACTAAACCCGTTGAATTAGTTGCTAATATAGATGACAGCCAAAAATCAAATGAAATCAAGCAGCTGTTAGAACAAATTGCATCTCTGTCAGATAAAGTCACTGTACGTGAAGAGCGCAATAGCGCACTAAGAACACCGTCTTTTTTAATTACTAACCCAGGTACAGATAGTGGTTTGCGTTTTGCAGGCTCACCTTTGGGGCATGAATTTACCTCTCTTGTGCTGGCATTATTGCAAATCGGTGGTCATCCATCTAAAGAAGCGCAAGAGTTATTAGAGCAGGTTAAAGGCCTTGAAGGCGAATTCCACTTTGAGACTTATTACTCTTTATCTTGTCATAACTGCCCAGATGTTGTTCAGGCGTTGAACTTAATGGCAGTTTTAAATCCAAATATTAGCCATACGGCTATTGATGGTGCACTTTTCCAAAATGAGATTGATGAACGTAATGTGATGGGCGTTCCTGCGGTTTTCCTGAATGGAAAAGAGTTTGGCCAAGGGCGTATGACGTTAAGTGAAATTGTTAGCAAAGTTGATACCAACGCAGATGCGCGTGCAGCGAAATCACTCACAGAGCGTGAGCCTTTTGAAGTTCTTGTTATTGGTAGTGGCCCAGCAGGGGCTTCAGCGGCAATCTATACCGCACGTAAAGGGATCCGTACTGGCGTAATTGGCGAGCGTTTTGGTGGCCAAGTTATGGATACGGTTGATATTGAAAACTATATTTCAGTTATCAAAACGGAAGGGGCTATTTTTGCAGGCGCATTGAAGAACCACGTGGACAGCTATGATGTTGATGTCATTGATGGCCAATCAGTTGCAAAACTGATCCCTGCGGCAGAAGAAGGTGGATTACACCAAATCGAAACTGCATCGGGTGGGATCTTAAAATCACGCAGTATTATTATTTCAACAGGTGCTCGCTGGAGAAATATGGGTGTTCCGGGGGAACAAGAATATCGTACTAAGGGTGTAACATTCTGCCCACACTGTGATGGTCCGTTATTTAAAGGTAAACGTGTTGCCGTTATTGGTGGCGGTAACTCAGGTATTGAAGCGGCTATTGACTTAGCCGGTGTCGTTGAGCATGTGACCGTACTGGAGTTTGCTCCGGAACTGAAAGCAGATTCTGTATTACAGCAAAAAGCACGTAGCCTGAAAAATGTCGATATTATCGTCAATGCACAAACCTTAGAAGTAAAAGGCGATGGCAGTAAAATGACGGGTCTCGAATATAAAGACCGTACTGATGATAGCGTACATTTATTAGAAGTGGCGGGAGCATTCGTGCAAATAGGTTTATTGCCTAATACTAATTGGCTAGGCGACACAGTTGCTAGAAACCGTATGGGCGAAATCGAGATCGATGCACGTAACGAAACCAGTATTAAAGGTATTTTTGCTGCCGGTGACTGTACTACAGTCCCTTATAAGCAAATTATTATTTCAGCTGGAGAAGGGGCAAAAGCCGCACTTAGCGCATTTGACTACCTCATCCGCACAAGTACCAGAACCGCTGAATAGGTGTAATTTACTTTATATTCAGTGAGTTGTAGTCAAAAGGCACTCGGGGGCGAGTGCCTTTTTTTTGTGCATAATCTGTACAAAAAAGGCTCAAAAGTGCCTAAAAGTGTTCAAGTGTGGACAACTTGTGGACGATCTAAACGCTGATTTGGTGGTACTTACAGCGGAGAAATGCATCCCAGTGTGGACAATTTGTGGACATGCAAAAGTTAAATTTGCCTCGGTTTTCGTCGTTAAAATCATCCTAAAACGAACAATCTATTAAGCTAACTCTGTTCCTCCCTTTAATGGGTTGTACGTAATCGCATCTTGAAGAAAGTCCGGTGCAAAGTGAGCGTAGGTCAGTGTTTGCTGTAATGTCGAGTGACCTAAGATTCTCTGCAAAGTAATAATACTACCGCCATTCATCATAAAATGGGTTGCGAAAGTATGCCGTAATGCGTGCGTGGCTTGGCCCTGCGGCATATCAGGCTTAATGGTCTTTATGTGCTTTCTAAACATATCATAAGAGGTGTTTGGAAAAAGCAGACCGGATTTTCGCGTACACACAGCATCTGCGACTTCTTGGGAAATCGGCACAATGCGCGCTTTGCCCGTTTTGGTAAAAGTGAAACGGATTTTATTTTGGATCACGTGCTCGCGTTTTAATTTAACTGCTTCCCCCCAACGCGCACCGGTGCTTAAACATAAAATCGCCACTTTTTTATTATCACCTTTTAATATATTCAGCAGCAGTCCGATTTCTTCATGTGTTAAATAGGACATCTCAGTCGCTTTTTGCTTTAACCGTGATAGCCCTCGTATTGGGTGCTTACCCATGAATAAATCCGTGCGCTTTAAGGCGGTAAATATGCCGCTTATCGCTGAAAAATCACGGTTTATCGTGGAGGGCTTGATACCCGCAGCGAGCCGGAGTTCGCGGTAAAGTGCTAATTGCTTATCGGTTAATAAGCACATTGGCGGGTTATCGAGTGCGGTTGCAATGCGTGTTGCCCTTAATAACGTGTCCTGCGCATAGTCGCTACTTTTGCCAAAGGTGTTCCACCACAAATCAATTAAGTCTTGTAGCGGCCGAATATCATTGGATTTATCTAACCAATCTTTGTGCATTTTGTTTGATAGGGCGTAACGTTCAAACAAAACGGCTTCGTGTTTTGTCTCAAATCGACGTCTGACGCGTTTTCCTTGACGGCCAGCCGGTCTAATGTCCACTTCATATTGACCATCTTCGAGTTTCTTAATTGCCATAAGAAAGCCCTCCGAGGGTCGATTGGCCTTGCGAGTTAACCTCACAAAATGCCTGATAAATTGTTAACCAGTTTTCTTGTCTGAGTGGGGTGAGCCTGAATTTTCGTGCCCAGTGTGCGCTAAAGCCGGTGCGATTTGGCCAGCTTCAGGATTTACCTCATCGAACATGAACCAATCTCGGTATTTTCTGAACCGTTTAACCGCAAATATTTTTACGCCAGATTCAAAGGTCATCTTAGATTTATCACTCTCATAGCCGTGATAAGTGGCATAGTTTAGCCCCGTCAAATCTGCCAACTCTCTTTTTGTCATTTGTTCGGAATTGCGAATAAGCCGCAATTTCTCTCCTTGCGTTCTTGACATTATATTGAGAACTCCATATTGTATCGAGTAATTGATATATCCTTTGCATTGATGCAAAGAGTCCTAAAGCGCTAGAAAGCGCCTGACATAAGAGGGTAGCAGATGAGAGAGAAAATCGTAAGTCTGTCAGATGTTGTGACTGAGGAAAAATTCGCTGAGTTGATTGGTAAGCCAGCAAGCGCAGTGGCTGATATGCGTAAAGCAGGTAAGTTACCGATTGTTCAGATGAAAAGACCTGGCTCTAGTCGTGCGGAAAATTATGTGTATTTGCCTGCGTGGAATAATGGTTTAAGGCTGGCCTATGAGTCGTTACCCGCGGAAATGCGTGACGGTTGGTTGGTGTGGTTGGGTTTAGGTAAGCCGCAATGAGTCAGGTTATTCGTGTGAGCCATCATTGTGCGGTGTATCGCGGGTTTACGATTATCACGTTACCACGTAAGAAGCAGACACCAATCACACGTTATCACGTTTGGCATTTAGGGGAGTCGTTCGGCAAGTTTGATGCAATGGCTGAAGCGACAAAATATATAGATGGGTTGTGGAGGATGAAAGGTGGAAAGTAATTTAACTTTAAATCAAAAATCTAATTTAATGACTTCATCAATTGATAATTTAATTATTAACGATAATCAAAATAAGCATTTTCAAAACATTATTGTTTCTAATTCTATTATCTCTGGGGAGTGTAGATTGTACAAAGACAATGTTCATATAGCGAACATCGTCTTTAAAAAATAACTTTCACTTTATTGTATTGTACAAAACGCTGATACCACTAGTTAACAAGCTAGAAGCTACATTTACTAAGACTTCTTTTGTACCTGTTTTAGTCGCTTTAACTAACTCGTCACCAAATGATGATGAGCCATCAATTGAATTAGGGATTAGCTTTAATAATTCTAATCCTTTGGATGTTAAAACAAGATTTTTAGCTTGTCTTGGGTCAATTTGACCTGTGATATAACCGGTTTCAATTAACCAGTCTATGGCTGATGAAACAAAGATAGAATTTAAGTTTACTTGTGGAATGCCTGTATTTTCAGCTGAAATTATTTGGGTATCAGGAAATAAAGTGGATAGTAAAAAAGATGTTTTTACTGGAAATTTTTCATATAAATGAGCAAGGGTAATACCAGTAACCTCATTAAATTTAACAATATTTTCAGGAGTAGACATGGATAATCCTTTGTTATCTAAACAGGCCAAAAGCAATGATGAATTATACAATAAAATCAGTGAATTAATTGATTATCAGCTTGGACTAGTTTTTGATGCTTATACTAGCAAAAAACAATGGAATGATCTTCTTGCAAGTGCCGATTTAAACCAAATAGCGGAAGCGCTAGCTAATAACTTGCACAGTGCGGGACTTGATGTTGTTACAGCCAGAAGAATTCTAAATAAGTAATGTTAGGTGGCTGTTATGCCTGATTCCGGTCAAGAAATTGCAGGCATAGCAAATATACTACACATCATGTTGCCGATCATGGTTAAAAAAATCGGATTAAATATCGAAAGGTGATTATTAATATAGAAAATAATCAGAATTAGATAGTAATTAAATAATCAAATCACTAAACAATGACCTTTATTGGTCAGGGCTTTTTATTACCTAAAAATGAGGTTTTAAAATGAGACATATTCCAGACCCTATATTTACCCCTGTGGCTGAAAATATAAAAGCGAATAGGGAAGATGAGCGTAAATCATTAATGAATCGTTTTGCTGATCGTCAACGTCAATTAGCCGATAAAGTATTAACAGAGAAATTAGATTATGCGCAAATTCATCAGTTATTGATTGATGAAGCGGATAAATTCGAGTCACAAGCGGGAGATCTTAACTATGTCTGATGTTATCGACCGCGCCAATGAACATGCGGCATTAGTGCTAGAACAGAATATCCAAGCTGCTAGGAAGCCAGCGAGTAGGGTATCTGCGTTTGAATGTGAGAATTGTGATCACCCAATACCAGAAGCCCGCCGCCAAGCGGTGATTGGCTGCACCTTGTGTATTGACTGCCAAATTCTGTTCGAACTGAAAGAAAAACATTACTACAGCGTATGAAAAATCATTTTCTGTAAGCAAATAAAAAGCACACAATCCGCGGGATGGACGCTGATTGTGTGCTCTAAGGTTATCACATGAAATCATATCATATTCAGGCGTTATTGCCTCGCCTTATACACGACTTTCAATTTAAAGAGCAAAATGGCTATTTGCGTCAAGGCGTGTGCCCAAACTGTAAGAAAAAAGAGCTATTTACCTCAATTGAAATGCCGTTTGTGTTGCGTTGTGGCCGTGAAAATAAATGTGGCGCTGAGTTGATTGTAAAAGAGATTTATCCCGATATATTTGATGACTGGTCAGCACACTATCCCAAAACGCAACAAGCCCCGAATGCAGCCGCAGATGCCTATTTACAGCACGCCAGAGGGCTAGACATCGCCCCGTTGAAAGGGTTGTATTCCGAGTCTAGCTATCATGCCAATGGGTTAGGTGCGGCAACGGTGAAATTTGCTTTACCCGAGGGGGCATATTGGGAGCGAATTATTGATAGACCCTCACGGTTTGATCGCAAAGCTAACTTTTTTGGTTCTTATAAAGGGCATTGGTGGACACTGCCGCAACAGGATTTAACTCAGACCAAAGAGATTTGGCTAACGGAAGGCATTTTTGATGCCCTTAGCTTGATTCAAAATGGTATTGCTGCTGTATCGTTAATGACTTGCCATAATTACCCTGAAGTTGCTTTGAATGCGCTGAGAGCTGCGCTAGGTAACAATAAAAAACCGTTGTTGGTTTGGGCGCTAGATAATGGCTCAGCTGGCGAACGTGCCATGAAAAAGTTTGTTGCCCGCAGCCATGATGATGGCTGGAGAGCCACTGCCGCGAGACCCGCTGAAAAAGAGTGTGGCAACGATTGGAATGACTTGCATATGAAAGGCAAGCTAACGGAGCGCGATATTGCCCGTTATCGCTATTACGGCAAGTTGTTGTTAGCCTCAACTGCGTTTGAAAAGGCGCGTTTAATGTTTAACTGGACGGAACGTTCAGAGTTCGATTTTCAACATGATAACCGGTTGTATTGGTTTAAGTTGGATATCGATAAAATGATGAAAACCATTGAGCGTATTCATGATGCCGAACCCGATTTAGATGAGGATGAGGCCAGACAAAAAGCAGTGAAAGAGTCCGGTACGGTAGTTGAAATAGCTAATTGTTATCCCACACCATTATATTTCCAAAAGTCTGTAGAAACTGACGAATCATGGTATTACATGCGCGTCGATTTTCCTCGTCAGCCACAAGTTAAAGCCACCTTTACCGCCTCGCAGTTAACCAGTGCCAGTGAGTTCAAAAAGCGTTTATTACATGTGGCCAAAGGAGCGGTTTATACTGGCACAACTTTGCAATTGGACCGCATTTGTAAACAAGCTTTGCCAGATATCAAAGAGGTGATCACGCAAAATTATGTGGGTTATAACAAAGAGTATGGTGTGTATGTGTTTAATGATGTTGCAGTGCAGGATGGTAAGTGTTTTACGTTAAATGAGGAGGATTATTTTTCTCTTAATAAGTTGGATATTAAGACGTTAAGCCTGAGCCCATCATTGGCCATTAATACCGATTTTAGCGAATTTGATACCAGTTGGTTAAGTTCTCTTTGGGATGCGTTTGGCGCAAAAGGTTATGTGGTGTTGGCGTTTTGGTTGGGTTCGTTCTTTGCGGAGCAGATACGCAAAACCCATAAAAGCTACCCATTTTTAGAAATTTGCGGTGAGCCTGGTTCAGGTAAAAGTACGTTGATTGAGTTTTTATGGCGCTTATGCGGCCGCGCAGATTATGAGGGGTTCGATGCATCAAAATCGAGTGTTGCCGCTCGAGGACGAAACTTTTCACAGATAAGTAATTTGCCGGTGTGTTTAATTGAAAGTGATCGCGTGCAAGATAATGCAAAGCTGAAAGCGTTTGATTGGGAAGAACTTAAGTCACTGTATAACGGCCGTGCCACGCGTTCGTTAGGGGTGAAAAATAGCGGTAATGAGACCTACGAGCCATTATTTAAAGGCAGTATTGTAATTGCACAGAACGCGGAGATAAACGCGTCACGCGCCGTTTTAGAACGGATTATTCATCTATATACAGATAAAGCAGAGCAGAGCGTCGAAACCCGTTATGCAGCTATTGCTCTTGAACGTTATCCCATTGAAAAGTTATCTGGTTTTTTACCAACTGTATTGATGAAAGAAGCGGCGATATTAAAGCAATACAATGAGCGCGTAGATAGTTTACAGGCGCAGTTATTTGCGGATAAGGCGATTAACCATGAGCGGATCGCCAAAAATCATGCACAGTTAATCGCATTATTGGAAACGTTAGCGTTAGTTTTACCCGTAAAAGCGGCACATATTCGCCAAACTCGTGGCTTTATTATTGAGTTGGCCAAACAACGTGTTCAGGCGATCCAACTTGACCAACCGCAAGTGATGGAGTTTTGGGAGCTGTTTGATTATTTACACGATAATGAGGCCTTTGGTGTGAATCATTGCGGTGAAAAGGGAGTTTATGCGGTGAATTTTAACCATATTGCACAGGTGGCCAGTGAATACCGCCAGTCTATGCAATTGAATACCGATATTAAGAACTTATTGAAATCGGGGCGAATGCGTAAGTTTGTGGGCGTTAAGACGGTGCGAAGTGTGGTAAACAGCCAGTTTAATAGCACGCTTGCGGTGGGGAGTACGCTTAAAAGACCCGAAGTGATTAAGTGCTGGGTATTTCAGGAAAACAGTGAGAGTTAGTTTTCTCCTCTATTTATCTATAGGCTGCCGATGTGCAGCCTTTCTTTTATCTGTAGAAAGCCATCAAGTAAGTGCTATAAATACTCAGAATGACAAACAAGTGAAAGCATAATGGATTGTACAATAAATGAGCATTACTAAGTGTCTTTTATATAAATAGAGAATTTGTGGGAGGGGTTCGGAAAGCGGTTACAATGGTTACAAAATTAAAATAGTCTTATATCTTATTGATACTATAAATAAATATGGTAATAGAAAAAGGTTACAAATGGGTTACTTTGTGGTTACGTGTAACCGTTTTAATAGGTTACAAATTAAAACTATAACTTATTGTTTTATAAGGATGTAACTTTTTAAATCCTGTTTTGTAACCCGTTGTAACCAGTAAAAAGTTACAACGGAGTTGTTTATAATCAGTGGGTTATAGGTAGTTTTGGTAGGGTGTAACCGTTGTAACCGGTTTCCGGAGGGGGGGTAAAGTTATGGTTGTAGCAAGTTAACCATTAATCGGATTCGTAATTGTATGATGGTTCAATATAGCCAAAATCAATATAAGAAGGTGAAGATAAAAACTCAACATCATCTATATCTACGCCAGTTATATTACTCACATTTTCAAAATTGCCAGTAAATGTGATTAATATATCTGTATTAAAATCAAAATTTGTACTTTCAGATGTTGTACCTATATTATAATAATCTTTATCTGTTGAATCTCTAACTAATAAAGTAAAATCACAGTGAGCTGTAGCATTTATATCCACATTTGTTTGCACAACAACCATATTATCTTCAAATTGAATTAATTGTAAAAATAATGAACTTGAAGATGAATGCGAAAATGTAATCTCATTAAAATTAACTTCTAAGTAGTCAGAGTCAATGTCAAAATTAGAAATTGCATCTGGTTGAGATTCTATTTGATTGGTATAACTCTCAGCTTTTTCTTTGATCAAATTGTAAAATTCCCCATAGGGGGCATCTAACATATTAGCCAATTTAGATAATAATATTTCAGGATCTATTTGCGATTGAAGCGTTGAAATGGCATTGGATAGATCATCAACAACATCAATATATTCAGAGTGTTCAGAGTAATTTAACCAACCTTTATCTGTACTCACTGCAATAACTTTTATATTACATTCTTCTGCCCATGCATCTAATGAAAGAAGTGCAATTGCATCTGGAAATTCTGATTTTTTCTTACCTGTTTCTTCAAATGGCGGCTGATTTAAAAAATACATTTCAATTAATTTTTTCACATCTAAGTAATCATCAACATTAATAATTTTTAATCCTGTTTTATTAATAAAGTTGGATATTGATTTATTAGTTGAAATATTAGGTGTAAATTCATTGACGATATTTTGAAATTCAACTAGCTTTTCATTATTTGAGTCATGGTATCGAATGAAATCTTTTATAGATGAATTTAAGTCTATATGTTTTTCGGATTTTTTTTTCAGAAGATGCTTTTCAAGTTCATTCATAATGATATTAGGTATAACTAATTTTATTTTTGAATTCTTAAATTGGTCTAATCTTTTTAGTAGCCCTTTATTCAATGTTAATCCATGGTTTATAAAAATGGAAGTGTCAACACATAAGGCATTATATTTACTATCTTTCATTTTACTCATTCCAAAAAACGTTTAGGGGCGTTAAGTATAATTTTTATTTATGTTTTTGTGAATGATTGAATAAACACTGCAGAAATGACTGTCTGATATTATTTATAGTCAGTTTTCTGGACTAAAATAGCCCTATAACTATTATGTAATTAATGTGAGTGTGAACACAAAAACTTGAGTTGACAAAACTGTAAAAATGCACCAACATTCAGGTTGACAAAATCAAATATTTGCACCATTTTTTATAAGAGATGATTATGACCGATTACAAAGCCCCTTGGTTTTTTTCCGATGATTTAAAAAAAGAGCGACTGACTATAGTTGCTGAAGAACTACTGAAAGTCCTTGATAATACTTACATGCAGTTATCTACACCACTAGATGATAATTATACAAGAGGAACGTGTACTTTTGGTAGACAGAGACAACTTTTAATTCAACTATGCATGAGTGGTAAATTTGATTGGTTAAAATTATCACACGCAGGAATGGATGTTACTTTTTCAATTGGTACAGTACCTGTCAGATTCTTTGCTGATGACCCTGATAATCCTCAAAAATCAGGATGTTATAGAAGAAATCAAGTTGATCAATTATGGGAACCAGAATTAACAGCACCTACAATGCATAGATTTGTGATTGAAAAACCAGAATTTGAGGGAGAAGGTGCTAGAGTTCATTTCATTGGTTATAATGCGTTAAATGAGATGGTTTCAAAATGGACCTATGGTGATGAAAGAGTAACAGTACTTCATTCTGAAGATAATACTCCTCCATTATCTGTTCCTATTGATTTGGATCCTATCAGTGTTCTTACAACTGATGTGGGAAAAAGCAGTAATAGTAAAAACGAAAAATAGGTGAAACAAAGTGTTTAAAGGCTCTAATTTACGATTGGCTCGTCTGTATCACGAGCTATCTCTTGAGCAAGTTGCTGAGCGGGTTGGTAAAACCCGCCAATACATTCAGCGCTTGGAAACGGATGATGCATCACCAACACAAGAGCTTACAAATGAATTAGCTAATGCCTTACAGGTTAATATTGATTTTTTTTATGAAAGTAGTGATGTTCTAGTTAACGAGGAAATCGTACATTTTAGAAAACGAAGTTCAACACGGATGTCGACTAAGCTAGCAACGTTGTCACGAGCAGAGTTGTATAGAAGGCTAATTAATATTTTTGACGAATATTTAAACTTACCTCCAGTTAAATTCCCGTCAATTAAAGTTATAACGCAAGATGATATTGAGAAGGCGGCTGAAAAGTGTCGATCTGATTGGGGATTAGGCATGGGACCCATAGAGAATATGACACGTTTAGCTGAAAAATTGGGGGCTTTTGTTACCTCTTTTGAATCTGTTTCAGATGAGGTTGATGCACTATCAGTGCCTTTAAGTCGTCCATTTATTGTTCGAAATATGGCGAAAAGGTCTCCATGCAGGCAACGATTTGATATAGCTCATGAAGTTGGGCATTTAATTTTGCATGAAGGTATATCTACAGGCGATAGAATAACAGAATCACAAGCGAATAGATTTGCTTCTGCACTTTTATTACCTAGATCTTCAATGGCAAAATATTTTCCTCGACCAATAGGAGGAAGGATAGATTGGAAGGGGTTAAGCAATTTCAAGCTCACATGGAATGTCAGTAAAGCGGCTATAATCTATAGGGCTCATCAGCTGTCTTTATTGACTGACGCTCAGTATAAAACTGCTTTCTTTGGGTTAAAAAGAAAAGGTGAAGCAATTGATGAGAGGGAAGATTATCTAATTAAACATGAAAAACCAGAGTTTTTTCATAGGGCGATTAGAGTTCTTATTAATGAATTAGGTATAAGCCCCCAAGATTTAGCTAATAGGCTCAGAATTTCAGTGAATATGCTTTCTAATTTATCTGGAGACATTTTGTTATCTGAGAAAGTCTCGCAACCGGAAGAAAGCAATGTAGTATCTCTAGCTGGGTATAGATTAAAATTCGCTTAGTTTGATTTAATAAAAACCGTCAAAATTTTGGCGGTTTTTTTACTCATAATTCAGCACAAACTCGCACAACTTCCACTTAAATTTACTTCCTACCCAAACCATACCCAGCCTAACTTCCAACCCTCCGCACACCCGCACAAAATCCCACACCTTTTGCGTGCGGGCGAGGCGGGGGAGCAAGCGCGCGCAAAGGGGTAAAGATGGTCCGCGCTGGCTATGGTGTGATTAGCCTATAAGTGGGGTTATTTGAGAGTCTGTAGCCCGTAGCAGTGAGATTGAGTAAAAAACAAGTATTGCTATGTGGAAATTATGAAATAGCACTGAGATTGTTTTAATCGCTTTTGTGGGTAATATATTAATCTAATAAGCATCAAAGATAAGGAATAGTACGTGAGTGAGATTTATCTTATGTACCTAAGGTAAATTTAACATTAAGACTATGCACTGATATTCGTTAATGATAAATGGAATTATTATGTTTGATGGTCTTGGTTATGTTGTTGCGATCGGTACGGTAGTCTTAATTACTTTATGTATAACCTACTTGATTTCGATTGGAAATGCTTTCAACGATACAATACCAAAGGATAAAACCTCAGAATGTAATTCTGAAAAATTTCTTGCTAAGGATGATGAAGAGAATAGTTTTAAAAGTAAATTAAAAAATAATAACAAGGTTTATAAATGGAGAAGTCTGATTATTGCCTCTGTTTTTATTCCATTTTTAAATTTTATATACTATTGTAATGTTGGAATTTATTTTGTTAAAGATAAAGGTGAAATATTTTTTGGTATTTTCACATTTTTCATATTTACATTTTTGAATTTTTTTCTGGTTGTTTTTAGGTTCAAAAAATCAAGTGAATTTGTTGGTGCATTCTTAATATCTTTTGTTGCATACAATATTATTTATTTTCCTCAGAAATTAAATGTTGATTTTGAAAATAAAATACATTCATTTATTGCTAATGGAGACACTAACTCTTTAGAAAAAGAATTAGGAAAAAATTGCAGTTTAGTTGAATATGAATTAGAGGATTATATATGGTATGCATTATTTCGGTCTGAAGCGCCCATTGACTCTTTAGAGTTTTTATTTGGCTGCCAATTTCATGAAGATAACTTTGATGTTAATAGAATAGAAGAGGGTAGACACTACCTCCGGTCTTTTTTTGATAAAAAAATATCAAAGAATATGACTATAAATCATAATCTTGAGGCTCTTTTTGCTGAAAAGTATTTCACTTTACTAGATGAAGAATCAAAACAAAAATTAATATGGGAATTAGTATATAAAATTGCAACTGAAAGTAAGAAGGAATACAGTGATATATATATTAATAGATTAGATAAGTTAATTGATTTAAATCCAAACATTGCCAGTTATGTTAATCTTCGAGACATTGATTATCATAAAATGATAGAGTATAGAGAAGTTAATGCGGCAAATTATTTTTTAACAAGATTGCCGCCTAGTAATGAAGATTACAAATTAGCAATGAATATATTGACGAATAATTTACCTTTCATCACTGAGAAAATTAAGAGTGATAGAGGTGTTTTAGAAAATACAACCATCAATGATATTGATTCCTACTTTTATAAAAAGAAAAATATAAATCTAATTTTTTATGCATTTTATGTTGGTAATGCAGAAATGATTAATTATTTGATTGAAAATAAATTGTTTAAAATCGAAGATTATAACTATGAAATGAAAACGACTGGCAGTTATGAAGCAGGTTGCAACAACTACTTAGTTACAGGTATCGCTGAGAGTTGGACTCTTAATGAAGATGAGAAAAAAGCATTGCTACAAAAATTAAAAGGTTTACCAAATATTTGTGATCGAATGATTGAAGTGGAATTAAATAAAATTAATGAGATGTTAGCCAAGTACAAGTCTTAATCGCTGCCTAGATAAGCAAACTGAGTTAATGGACCACTCAGTTTGCTTATCTTTAGTTATTTATAATTCGGCTCTTTACCTTTCGCCTGTGTCAAAAAATCCAGCAATGCATATTGTTTAAAGCGGATCACCTCAACACCTAGCATGTCGTTAATTGATTTCATGCTTTCCATCAACGGTAATAACTCATTGAACCAAAACACCATTGCGGCTTTTTCGATATCGCCAAGGCTACCCGAGCCTTGTGGAATGATCCCCATCAGTTGTGGTGGTATCCGGTGCATGGCCAACAAATCATCGCGTGTGGTGTCCTTGATACCGACAAACTCATCTTTGGCGCTGATTTGGGAGAAAGGTAAAATTTGAATCCCATCCTTGCCCCCATTGGCGGCATACACAAAGATATTTTTAAATGCCTTACCTTTACGGGCTTCGGTGAGTGACTTTTTTAATGACTCGACGGCCTTGTCGTCAGCCAATGCCGCGGAAAGATACACCATGACACCAGCGTGACTTCCATTCTCATAATAGTTTGTCCGAAACAGGGTAGCCGAATGATTCAAATTTGCTGAGATGAGTCCCGCTAGGTAGTCAGGAACGCCATATATCTCTTGGTGAATACATGGGTTTTTCAAGTGAATCACGCTATTTTTGCGAAATTCGTAGGCATCTTGGTAATTCTTCACTTGCCAGTATTGCCCCTCATTCACACCGGCGCGGGTATACTTAGCCAATGAGGGTTTAAGCGTTAACATATCGCCGAGCCGGTTAATGCGCTTTTCAAGGTAACCATTACCAAAAACCACAAAATCCTGCGCTAAGGTGGTGAAATCAGGGCGTGATAAATACGGCGTTGGTTCAAAACAACTTGTGATCACATTGCGTTTAAACACTAACGGTGATTGATGGTAGGCCGCTGACGAGGTAAACGAGCGTGCAATGCCAGTGAAGTCAATAGGGGTTTCATACCAACGGCCATTGTGGTTGCACTCCATGCAGTCCAGCAAATCACCAATGCCAGAGACAATTGATGGCGGGTCAAAAGTAAATGAACAAAATTCAGGGCTTTGTGTTTGTTCTTCGGTTGCTGCTAATTCTGTTGCTTGTTCCATGGTTAAAACTCCATAACTTGTGCGCCAGCGCCGCCAGTTTCACTGGATATCGCTTCGTTAGAGAAAATGTTCATTGCCGCCCACGCTAAATCGCCATGGTCTAAGCCGCGAACACGGCTTGATTCATAGGTGATAATCCCGCTTGGGGCTTGCACTTTTTTGATGGTCATAAAAGAGGTGATCAGGGGCTTATGTAATCCCGCGTCGTATTCAAAACGGCCATTACGAATGAGCATGAGCATTTTCATGATCATCATGCGTTTGATAGGAGCCGAATAGTTGAGTAAATTGGCGGCAGGAAAGAATTTAACGACCAGCTCGTGTACGGCGGCACCAGTACCCCCTGTGCCATCAATAGTGATGGATTGCACGTTATAACGCTGAGTAATGCGTTTGATTTCTTCGGCTTGTTTTTCGAATGCCATCCCGCGTAACTGGATAGTTTCAATAATGCGGAATTTCCCGCCACTGACTGCCGGTGGTGAGGCAATCACTAACCCCAAGCCATCGCCATTATCTCCAGTACCAGTTGGGTCAGCACCCACCCAAACTGGGCGATTACCTAGCGGGCGCGGCGCGTAAGGTTTCCAGTCTGGCCAAACATCACTGTTATAGCCATCCACGCCACAATTGATTAAGGTATCATAACTGAATGCCCGTTCACCCGTTTTAACGAACTCACACTCATATAAATTACGAAAGTCGTCGGGCGGGTTTTCGTCTTTGATTTCTTCCAAATTAACGCGGTTCAGTCCGCGTGCGATGGCATCATGAATATTCACGATTTGCCGCCACATACTATCCGCGCAGTAATGGCCAAGCTTTAATACCTTATGGGATAGCTCAATGATTTTGCGCTCTTTCTCGGGCTTACCTTTGTTATAAAAATCCCCCGTCCAAAACTCATAGGCTTCGTGATCTTCACTGGATGGAGTGGAAAAGTAGGTACGGCGTAATCCCGTTTGTGTGGCCATGGCTGAGGCGACTTTACGTAATTCTAAGAAACGCGATACCCAGAATACCTCATCAAAATAGAGGTCACCGGTATATGACTGCGCTGTCGCTGCTGCGGTACCCAAGAAAAACAGGATCGCCCCGTTAGACAACATAATTTCATCGCCGCCTTTGAGCTCAACACCCACTTGGCGCGCCAATAATTGAATAAAGCGTTTGAACTGAAAGGCCTGTGCACGGCTAGCAGATAGAAATATTTGGTTATTACCGGTTTCCAATGCAGTTAATAAAGCTTCGCGGGCAAAATACCACGTAGCCCCAATTTGCCGTGATTTAAGAATAAAGCGGTTTCGCTGCGTGCGTTCATCCCACCATTGGCGCTGATACTCAAATAAGCTACCTAGCACTAGGTTTTTAAGCTGTTCGATTTGTTCAGGGGTAAAGTGATTCTTTTGTGCCTTAACTTTACTTGTTCCCGCCGTTTGTTTCTTCATTTCCAAACGCTCAAAGCGGTCTAATTGGCGGTTAAAGAAATCCACCGTTTTAAAGTCATGGGCGGTCATCGTGTCTTTCGCCATGATACGCAGCACTTTTACATGTATTTGGTCGGTGACACGGTGAATAGGGGATGCATCATCCCATTTATCACGTCGTCGCCATGAATAAATGGTGTGAATGCTTAAGCCCAGCCGCTTTGCAATCTGCGAAACGCTGTAAGCCTGCCAATAAAGTTCTTTGGCTTCTTGTCGTGGGTCAATGTCTGTTTTCATCATGCTGTCACTTTGTCACGCCCGCGCGTAACCCTCTATGAATATGGGTTCTCATAGCACCATGAGAACCGTAACCCTTTGAGTAAAAAGAAGATGATTGAGATAGTGCTGTTATTGAAACGGCAGCATCGAAATGACAGTTACGTCAGAAATGGAGATTGATTTATGTCGCAAGGTAAAAATACGCGCCAGATAAAGCTGATTGCTTGTGCAGAGGGGATGACACTAAATGGTTTTCCCGTTGAGCGTGAACATATCGAGCAGATGGCGAAAGATTACGACCCTAAATTTTACTGTGGTCGTGTGAATTTGGATCACATTAAAAGTCTGTTTCCAGATAGCCAATTTCGCAGCTATAGCATGATTTCAGCGGTGAATACCGTTGAATTAACAGAGGGTGAACTTAAAGGCAAATTAGGGCTTGAAGTCACTATTGATATTGATGATTTAAAAGATGAATACATTGTTAACCTGAATAAGTCAGGCCAAAAGATTTTTTCCAGTATCGAATATTACCCCTCATTCCCACAGACCAAACGCGCCTATTTAACAGGGGTAGCGTTAACTGATTACCCTGCGGCTATTGGTTCCCGTCCTATTGAACTAAGCGCGGTTTCTCGCGGCTTACCGGATAGCGGCAATTACTTTACCGCTTCATTAGAAACGCAGTGCCATTTGTTAAGTGAGCAACACACCGAACACCAAGAGGAAAAGGAAGCCAGTAAGAAGTTTTTATCGACGGTGAAACAGTGGCTAGGGCTTGAACGTAATCACAACTCAGAAGAAACCACCAACCTAAAAACAGCCATTGAGTTGACCGCACAGCAATGCGGCACCTTGCTAACCGAAAATGAAGCGCAAAAACGAGCGTTATCACAGCTAACTAATGATTTTAACGCCTTAAAGCAGCAACTTGCAGTGACTGATGGTTCAGGGGAGTCACGCCCTCAAGTCACCGGTGGTTCGACTAAGTTGGCTGAGTATTAAGCCGCGCTTTACTTTCTTCAATTTTAATCAATAAAAGGTTTTTACTATGGGTATCAGTAATGAATCACTGGCGAATTATCTCTCATGGCTTGACCAGCAAGCCCGCTTAAATGGAGTACGCCGTGAGGGTTCGTCATTAAATTTTAGCGTTGACCCTGCGGTGCAGCAGCGCTTAGAAAAAGCAAAAATGGAAAACAGCCCATTTTTAAAACAAATCAACTCATTTGGAGTGACGGACCAGGAGGGGCAAAAGGTTTTTGGTTCGGTCAATGGCCCTATTGCCGGTACAAATGACTCAACGACTGAGCGCCGTCAGCCTGAGCAAGTCAATGAGGAAAACAGCGACGATTATCGTTGTGATAAAACCAACTGGGATACGTTTATCCCGTATTCATGGTTAGACGCATGGGCGGGGCACCCTGAATTTCAACCGATGATCAGCCAACTGATTGCACAACAAGAAGCTAATGACCGCTTAATGATTGGGTTCAATGGTGTGAAACGGGTGAAAAAGTCCAATAAAGCCGAAAATCCATTGTTACAAGACGTCAATATCGGTTGGTTGCAAAAAATCCGTAATGCGGCGCCACAACGCGTGATGAAAGATGTCACGTTAACCAGCCGTGATGAAAGCGGGAAAATCATTGCCAAAGGGATGTATGCCAATGTGGATGCGATGGTATTCGATGCGGTGAATTCATTGTTAGACCCGTGGCACCGCCGTGCGCAGGGCTTAGTGGCGATCACCGGTTATCAGCTCTATACCGATAAAAACTTCAAAATCATGAACCAGCACAGTGAGCAAAACCCAAACATGGAAATGCTCGCGGGTAATGAACTGTTGAAATTGAGTTCAATGGGTAACTTACCGACCTTACAAGTGCCGTTTTTCCCCGATGGCGCAACCTTGATAACGACCTTTAAAAACCTGTCGGTGTACTGGCAGAAAGGCAAGTATCGTCGTGTGATCAAAGATGAGCCGGAATATAACCGTGTGGCGACGTATTCGTCGGGCAACGAAGGCTATGTGATTGAAGATTATGGCCTGTCTTGCCTGATTGAAGGCATCAACTACGCCGAAAGCAAAGAAATTTAAGCCAACATTGGGGATCACAAATGGAACATTTAACACCGGCACAGCAGCACTGGCAAAAAGTGATGGCATCGCGCCGTGGTGGGTTACCAGCCGAAATGTCACGGGCCGATATGACCGCTTATGAAAATATTTTGCACCGTTTACGGGCTGACCAAGCGCAATTAAGCAATATCCAAGGCAATGACCGCAAAGCGGCGTATAAGCGCAAGGTTTTACCTAATTATCGTGGTTGGATTGAGGGCGTGTTGGAAAGCCAGAGCGGTGTGGCTGATGAGGTCTTTACTCGCACTTTGGTGTGGCATATCGACGCAGGTTTATACACAGAAGCCTTACACATGGCCGAATATGCTATCCAATTTAATCTGCCGTTGCCCGATAACTATAACCGCACCTTAGCCACTGTTTTAGTTGATGAAATCTGCGACTGGTCATTAGCCGTGAAAGCAAGTGGCAAAGAAGATGAAGTGACAGCGTCACTTGATGATTTGCTGAGTTTAGAGCGTATTACAGCGCAATCAGATATGCCTGATGGGGCGCGTGCCAAGTTGTACAAAGTCATTGGTTTAACACTCAAAAATGATGATAAGCAACAAGCCTTAGCTCTTGAATACCTACAAAAAGCCATTCTTATTGACAAAGATATTGGCGTGAAAAAAGAGATTGAACAGCTATTACGGGCAGTGCGTAAGCAAGAAGACGATACGCCTAAAAAATAGCATTAACCGAGTTGCACCCGCGTGCCACGGAGGCACAGCAATAATAAAGGGTTAACCCTCTGTATTGTCGCTGTCCACCTCCGTTTTTTCAAAGGGGTAATCATGGGCTTAGTGGCATCAAAACAGATTCATAGTGTGCAAGACGAAAGCATCAGTGATGGTGATGAAAAAATCACGTCAGGTGAATTTTGGCCAGATATTGGCTTAGACCAGTTACGTCAATCCATGCGTTTGACAGGTAATGTCACCACAAGCCGCTTAAAGCATATGGCCACTGAAGCGGTGTTGTATGTCAATCAGCTATTGGATGAATGGCGGCAGGAACAGAACGCCAAAGGGCTTAACCAGTTATCTGCGGTGCCATCACCGCAAATTAACGATACCACGGCCGTTGTTTTTCGTTATCACCATGCGGTGTATAGCTTTACCAAAGCCTTATTGATTGAAAACTACCGCGACATTGACACCACGCGCGAGGGTGAAAAACACGCCCAAGCCTTGAGCACGCAAATTGATGATCTGCGCCGCGATGGCCAAAACGCCGTGCGGGATATTCTCGGCAAGTTACGCATGTTTGCGGAGATCGTCTAATGAAAGTGCAGGCGCTGCAAGGTGACACCGTTGATTTATTGTGTTGGCGGCATTATGGGCGCACTCAGGGCATCGTTGAGCAAGTGTTACAGGCCAATCCGAATTTGGTTGAGGGCGGCATACAGCTAGCTGCGGGGCAATGGGTGGAATTACCCGAACTCGCACCGGTGGCAAAACAAGAAATGATCCAACTTTGGGATTAACAAAACAGGATTAATAGCATGAATGATTGGTGGAGCCGCCTAACTTACGCACTTTCTGGATTTGGCGGTTTGTTCAGTGGGTCGGGAATTTTAGGGTTTTTTGGTGATTTCTCCGTGTATGAGTGGGGCTTTTTAGTCGGGTTAATTGCCAGTGTTTCATTGGGCGTAATGACTTACAGGTTAAACCGCCGTGAGCAAATGAAACGCACACGCATATTAGAACGTTATTTCTCTCGCCACCCCATCAGTGAGCGCGATATTGAAAACATTGTGAAAGTGACCGAGCAATCACCAAAGGATTTATGAAATGAACACCAAATCACGATTAAGTCAGGCTGTTATTGCGTTGATTATTTCCGGTGCCAGTGGTGGTGCGATCCTCTCCGGCTTTTTGAATGAAAAAGAGGGGAACTCGCTCAAGGCATATCGTGATGGGGGCGGCGTGGTCACTATTTGTCGTGGTGTAACACGTATTGACGGTAAGCCAGTAAAAATAGGTACCCAATTATCCCCAGCGGAATGTGACCGGCTAAATCAGATTGAAGCTGACAAAGCGATTGCATGGGTTAAACGCCATGTGCATGTGCCACTAACCGAGCCGCAAATCGCCGGTATTGCTTCATTTTGCCCTTACAACATCGGGCCATCTAAATGTTTCTCATCCACGTTCTATCGCAAGTTAAATGCGGGGGATATCAAGGGCGCCTGTGCGGAGCTCCCTAAATGGACGCGGGATGGCGGTAAAGATTGTCGCCAAACTAAAGGCCAGCCAAACGGCTGTTATGGCCAAGTGATCCGCCGTGACCAAGAGGCCGAATTACTGTGCGGCGAATGGGGGCGGTAATGGTGAATTATTGTCAGGTTTTTGGGGGATATTTAGCGGTTGCTTGTATTGCGGCATTAGTGAGCGGCGGTGCGGTGTTTGGCATTGCACGTTTGGACTTCAAAGCCAAGTTAAGTGTGAGCGAACTGGGGCACCAAATGGCACTCAGTGCGATAAGCGCCCAAGCCTTTATTGATGCAAATGAAAAACTCGCTCAACTAAAAAAAGCACAAGAGACCTTGCACCAGCTTGATGTGACCTATAGCCAGAGGTTGTTAAATGAACAAAATAAATCTCAACGTTTTCGTGATGATTTGCTCACTGAGCGTCGTCGCGTGCAGTTCGCCAGAGCCGACCTTGCAACCTGTGAGCTCACCATCAATCACACTGCCCGCGCCGGCAGCGTGGGCGATGCTGCCACCGTCGGACTCACTCGAAAAGGTGGACTTATTGTTCACGATATCCGAACCGGAATTCAGCGAGACAGAACCAAAATAAGTTATTTACAGGGCTATATCCGTGACGTGGTAGACCAGTGCAAGGGGGCGAAATGAAAATATTATTCAATATCTTGATGTTTATCGTGTTTATTCTCCTGTTAACCGTGGTTTTGCTTCGCGGTGTGGTGTTACTGCAAGAACCCAAATGCGCCACGGCACCACTACAAGAACGCATTGAAATGCGTTGCCAAAAAGCACTCTATGACACTCGGGGGAGATAATGTTAAAGCCAAATCTATTACGACAAACTATTGTTGAGCAGATACCCCAGTTTAAACAAAACCCTGATTTATTAGAGGTCTATATCACTGAGGGTGGTATACAGGCCACCGGTACACAATCCGCATCTTACTTGAATGAGTACCAAATTCAGGTGTTGGCCATGGATTACGCTGGCGAATTGAGCGCATTGTCATTGGCTATCCTGACTTTTGCCAGAAAACATCAGCCAGATTTGTTATTTAACCCTGATAAACGGGCGAATGGCATTCGCTATAAGGCCGACATTCTCGACAATGAAAAAATCGACGTGCTGTATACCATCAAGGCCACCGAGCGCGTGATTGTTAAAAAAGTGAATGGAAAAATTGTTCAAGAGCATATTTCCGAGCCAGAAATCGCCTTACCTGCATGGGATATCGTAATCGATGAGGGGGTGATGGTTCATGAGTGATAACAGCCTATTTATGCAACTTGAAAATGAGCTTAATGGCTTGTTATCGACAACCTCACCAGCTTACCGGCGAAAACTGACGGGCAAATTAGCGCGGGCAATTCGTGCTGACCAGCAAAAGCGCATTCGCAGCCAACAAAATGCGGACGGCTCGGCCTATGAACCACGTAAACTCAAAGTGTTACGCGCACAGCAGCAAATTAGATTTATTCACCGTGGTGATGTTCGCACCCTGCGAAATTGGCAAGGGTCAAAAGGTCGTCGCGGTAAAACCATTACCGGTTTTGATGAAGATAGAGGCGCGGTAAGAACCTTTTATCGCCAAGATATTACCCGTTTTTTAGATATTAATTTTTCCTCGGTCAAGCGCAGCACAAAACGTAACGTGCCGATGTTCAGGCGGCTTAGGGCGGCGCGTTTTCTTCATGCCTGCAATACACAAGATAGCGCGATAGTGGGTTTTCAAGGCAAAGCTGCGGCAATTGCGCGGGAACATCAATACGGGCTTGAAGGGGCAGTAAATGAGCTGGCGCGGGCACGTTACCCTAAACGGGAATTGTTGGGGCTATCAGAGCATGAACGCTTGGGTCTATTGGAAATGATTTATCTCGATTTGGTGGGGCAGCTATGAGTTTACAAGAGCTATATCGTTTACTCAGTAACCTTTTTCGTCAAGGCGTGGTCACTGAGGTGGATTTAGACAATAACTGTTGCCGTGTTCAAGTAGGGGAATTAGTCACAGATTGGATTCGATGGTTAGTGCATCGCGCCGGTGAATCTCGGAGTTACTGGGCGCCGACGGTAGGTGAGCAAGTGTTGATTGGGGCGATTGGCGGTGAGCTAACAACCGGTTTTGTTTTGGGCTCCCTGTATAGCAACGCTAACCCCGTGCCAACACATTCAGCCAATGCATTACACCACACTTTTCCCGATGGTGCGGTGATTGAGTATGAGCCAGAAAACGGAACATTAAAGGCCGTTGGTATTAAAAAAGCGGTGATTGAGGCTAGCGATGAAATTAGTGCAACAACAAAAAAAGTGATTTGCAAAGCCTCTGTCGAAATCAAGCTCGATACACCGAATGTGATTTGTACCAATAACCTCACCACCGCCACGTTGAATGTGGAAAAGGGCGGCGAAATGACCGGCAATTTTAACCATAACGGCGGGTCGATAACGTCTAATGGTGTGGTTATTCATACTCACCAACATGGCGGCGTGCGTTCGGGTGGGGACACATCAGGGAAACCGGTATGAAATATTATGGCATGAATGCGAAAACAGGTCGTGGCCTGACAGACAGTGAGCATATTCGCCAAAGTATCGCTGATATTTTGCGAACGCCCATTGGTTCGCGGGTGATGCGCCGGCAATACGGTTCACTGTTGTATGACTTGATTGACCAGCCACAAAACTCTGCACTGAGACTCAAAATCATGAGTGCGTGTTATATGGCGTTAATGCAGTGGGAGCCCCGCGTTAGGCTGCAAACCATTGATTATATTCGTTCAGATGTTGGCGAGATGGGTGTGAGTTTATCCGGTGTCATTATGCAAACGGGTGAACCGATTTCGATTTCTATTCCAGTGAGGTAGGTATGGCAGCCAGTATTGATTTAAGTTTATTACCAGCACCGGATGTGGTCGAAACGTTAGATTTTGAAGTGCTCTTTGCCGAGCGCAAAGCCGCACTAATTGGTGCGATGCCAGCAGAACAACGGGAAGCCATCACTCGCACCTTAGAATTGGAATCTGAGCCGTTAACCAAATTATTGCAAGAAAGTTGTTACCGTGAACTGATTTTACGTCAGCGTGTCAATGAAGCAGCTCGCGCAAGTATGGTGGCTTTTGCCACCGGTGCCGACCTTGACCAACTCGCGGCCAATAACAACGTGAAACGCTTGATACTTTCGGAGGGTGATGAGAACGCTATTCCACCCATTACGCCAGTGTATGAGTCGGATTCCAATTTACGCATGCGTATACCGGCCGCTTTTGAAGCGTTAAGCGTAGCAGGCCCGATTGGCAGTTATGAATATCATGCACGGTCTGCCGATGGTCGGGTTTCTGACGCTTCTGTCATTAGCCCGCTACCGGCTCATGTCACCGTTACGGTTTTATCCCGCGAGGGGAACGGCAGCGCGCCGGCTGATTTAATTGAGAAAGTCGATATTGCCTTAAACGATGAAGATGTTAGGCCGGTTGCTGATCGTGTCACAGTGCAATCGGCAACCATCGTTAATTATGAAATTGACGCGGTGATTTACTGTTATCCCTCGCCTGAATACGAGCCGATTATGGCGGCGGCAGAGGAACAAGTGAAACGTTATGCGACACAGCAACACCGGTTAGGCCGTGACATTGTGCTCAGTGCGATTTATGCCGCGCTGCATGTTCAAGGCGTGCAACGCGTGGAACTGAAAAAGCCCACAGCAGATATCAAATTGGATAAAACACAGGCGAGCTTCTGCACACAAATTAACGTGGCACTAGGGGGCTCAGATGAATAATCGTTTATTACCTGTCGGCTCATCACCGTTAGAGATCGCGGCGGCTGAATCACTAGCCCAGATTGAGCGCGTGCCTATTCCTATTCGTGAACTTTGGCACCCTGATAAATGCCCCGTGCATTTGCTGCCGTATTTGGCGTGGGCGTTTAGTGTTGACCGATGGGATAAAAACTGGACGGAGAAAGCCAAACGGGATGCCGTTAAAGCCGCCATGTTTATTCATAAACACAAGGGCACCATTGGAGCATTGCGCCGCGTGGTTGAGCCATTGGGCTATTTAATTCGTGTGATTGAATGGTGGAAAACCAACGAAACCGCCGGCACGTTTCGCCTTGATATTGGCGTGCTTGAAACGGGTATCACTGAGGAAATGTATCAAGAGTTAGAGGCATTAATTTTTGATGCCAAGCCGGCAAGCCGTCACCTTGTCGGGCTGACTATTCAACTAGAAACCCGCGGTGAATTTTATTGTGCGGCATCGAGTTACACCGGTGACTCATTGACTGTTTACGCGTATACACCGCCTTTAATTTCGGTTTCTGGCCTTGATGTTCAAGGTGCGGCTATTCACTTAATTGATGAAATGAGGATTAATCCACAATGAAATACTTTGCCTTACTCACAAAATTAGGTGAGAACTTATTAGCCCAAGCGACAGCGCTAGGCACAAAACTTGAATTAACACACATGGCGGTTGGCGATGGTGGCGGGAGTTTGCCAACGCCGGATACCAATCAAACTAAATTAATTGCTGAAAAACGCAGAGCCGCCATTAACACATTGTTTATTGATGATAAAAATAAAAATCAAATCATTGCTGAACAAATTATTCCTGAACAGGATGGCGGTTGGTGGATACGTGAGATTGGCTTATTTGATAAAGCCGGTAATTTAATTGCGGTAGCAAACTGCCCCGAAACGTATAAGCCACAATTAGCGGAGGGGTCAGGTCGCACGCAGTCTATTCGTATAGTGTTAATTGTCAGCCACACTGAATCAGTAACGTTAAAAATTGACCCGTCAGTTGTTCTGGCAACTCGTGAATATGTGAATACTGAAATCACCGTGCTGGACAAAAAAATTGATGCACTATCAGCACAAACCAAACTGGATTTAAATAAAAAATTCGACAAGGCGAACATTTCAGGCGTCAAAGGCAACGATAACGATAAAGTGCCTAGTCTGCATTTGTTCACTACTGAAATTGGTAAACTTGCCGTAATTGGGTACAGCTATTCAAAAATTGAATCAGACGGCAGATATCAACCTAAAGGAAATTATGCCCCTGCGGGTGACTATGCAACCAATACAGCGTTAAAGAACGGGCTAGATGGGAAGTTTGATAAAGTAGGGGGAATTATAACGCGAGATGGCGAATCAATTACTATCAGAACAACAAAAAAGACTCAAGCGACAATAGGGTTTCGTGGAAGTGATAATGAATTGCGTGGATATATCGGAAATCCAAATGAATCAGATAGGTTTGCAATCACAAATCAAAAAACAAGCAAGTCTTTAGCTTTAACTGAAAATGGCAAACTAACATACGGCGGCATAGATGTGATGCTAGTTGGTGATTTTGGCTGGGGTGCGTCAAAAAAAGAAAACTCAATAAAAGAGACTGATTTTGGTATTAATAAACATAGAACATTTGGTGTTTTTTATCATGATTCAGATGCAAAAAACACACCGAATGGCCATCAATACGGCGGAGGGATATTTTTTGGTCGAGACCCTGCAGTATCTACTCATATGCTTTATTCGCCAGATTGGTCAAATCGGTTATATATGCGCTCTTCCAAAAGCGCATCAACGATGAATGATTGGGCTGAGTTTTATAGTACAGAGATTGCCAAATCCGATCGTAATGGACATTTAAAACGCACTAACTTTCCAGATGAATTAAGTGATTACCCTGTAGGTGCTCCGATTCCATGGCCTCAAGCAACCGCTCCATCAGGTTATTTAGTCTGCAATGGACAGTCATTTAATAAAACAACCTATCCACTTTTAGCAAAAGCATACCCAACAGGAATTTTACCTGATTTACGAGGAGAGTTCCTTCGAGGTCTTGATGCGGGGCGAGGTATTGATTCTGGTCGTGCTGCTTTATCATCGCAAGGTGATGATAATAAAGAGCATAATCATAACATTATATTAAAGAACGCGAGTGGTTCAGGTGGCTCAGAACAATACGCGCTAAGAACGTTATCAATCAATGTTAGTAATGCCACATATACAACCGAAAAATCTGGCGGCAAAGAAAGTCGCCCGCGCAACATTGCATTTTTATATATCGTGAGAGCAGCATAATGAAAAATTATAATTTAGAGATTGAACAAGCCGAAATAGGCGACAACGGTTTAGCAACAAAAGCAGGTTGGATTAAAGTCTATATTGCAGATCCACAAACGCGTGAATATTTAAACGCAAGCATGGAGAATATTTATTTTGATGTGAGTGTGTCGGCTGGCGCTTATATTGATGCGCCAGAATTACCCACAAAAGCTGGTTTTGCGGTGGTGCGTAGTGAAGATGGCTCTAAGTGGGAAATCGTAACAGATAACCGAGGGAAAACAGCGTACAGCACAGAAACACGCCAACCAATGGAAATTGATTTTATTGGTGATTTACCCGATACGCTAACTCTTTTAGAGCCGAAAACAGAATTTGATAAGTGGAACGGCAAAAAATGGGTAACAGATACTGAAGCTCAAAAAGCGGCATTAGTTGCACAAGCCGAGCAGGAAAAGACGCAGCGATTAGAGGAAGCGAATGCCACTATCACGTATTTACAAGATGCCATTGAAGTCGGTCTTGATGATGACGATTACCAAGCAAAATTAACAGCGTGGAAAACATACCGTGTTTTGTTAAACCGTGTTGATACTTCTACTGCCCCTGATATTGATTGGCCTGAAAAACCCGAATAACATTAATCTACTCTGAGCCCCAACCAATGGGGCTTTGTTATTAAAATATTTCTGTCAAATCAATAAACCTGAGTAGCACTCATCGAAACTTCATCGTATTCCCATAGTTCTACACCATTAGGAATAAGATGTTTAAATCTATTTACATAATATTGACCTAATGTTTCACCAGATTTTTTTCTTTTGTCTTTAAGTACAAACATTATTTTTCGATAGTCAGTTGGCGCAGAATGAAAATAAAACATAGCTTCATTCCATACTGTTAATTTTGCGCTTGGTACATTATTACCTGTTGTCCAGCGATGCGATTTACATTCAACTAAGATTTTTTGTTCAGAACAACCTAAATCAAACCGATGATATTTTTTGATTTTATCAACACCTATCATTACTTTGTGATTTTTTTCCAACAAAATGCCTTGTTTTTCAAAAAACAATTGAGCTTTGAGTTCAAAATCAAGGCCAACATGCGCATTAGATACAGAACCAATTCGTTGAAATGCTTTTTTCATTAGCAATAAACTCAGTAAAGTAATTTTATACTGCATAGTATGTTACATGAAAAATATATGAATACTAAATAGGAAACACAAGACAATAAATTGGTCTCATAGAATTAACGGCTAAGCAATTTATCTTACAGAATAATCATAATTAATGTTATAGAGTAATCATATATAAAAAGGAGAAATATATGGCGATTTTATTTTGTAATATTGGATGGATGGAAAATTACCGTGGAGAAACTACGGATAAAATAGTCAATGGTGGTTCTTACGTTAGTGAGATGAAAACAGGTCATGAAAACCGAAATTTTTTGGAGTTTGGCGGTAAATATTATGGTTACGTCAGGAACAGAGGCTCTTCTTTTAATTTAGAACGGATTTCAGGCAATGATAATATAAAAGAGCCATACATTGATGGTGTTGATGTTATCTGGTGCGCAACTAGTCCTAGTGATGGGAATGTTGTCATTGGGTGGTATAGAAATGCACGTGTTTTTAGGAATATTCAAAAACTAGATGAGAATACTGCTAAACCAAGAGCTCATTATGATGAAGAGGAAAGTTATTGGTTTGAAGCTGATGCAAAAGATAGCTTACTGCTTCCTGTAGAAGAACGAACTTTGAGAGTACCTAGAAATGGAAAAGGTTTAATGGGAACATCACCTTTTTGGTATGGGGATAGCCGTGAAGGCGCTGACTTTGTTGAACGAGTGAAGAGAATTATAAATTTAAGAACCTCTTTAATAAATGAACAACAAGACAGTATGACGCAAGAAGATATTATCTCTGCTATTTATAATAGTAATCCTGAGCTAAGAAGGAAAACAGAAAAATCAGCAGTTGCAAGAACGACGGAGTACTATGAGAAACAGGGTTATAGTATAAAAAGTGTTGAGCGTGACAATGTTGGTTGGGATTTAGAAGCATATAAATCTGATGAACTATTAAGAATCGAAGTTAAAGGTTTATTTGGCCTTGGCAAACAAATTCAGCTAACCCCCAATGAATATAGACACTTCTTAAAAAATGAATCTGATTATAGGCTTTGTATTGTCAATAATGCACTTTCTGATGAAGATTTTAATTTATATGTATGTTTTTACAGTTCTAGAAATCAATGTTGGTCAATTGAAAACTGTTCAGGTGGTAAAGTGAATTGGAATGAGTATGTTTCGGCAATAGTTCAAATTACTGCATAGTTATATTAAAAAAATATCATTCCAGTTGATAGAGCTGGAATGATAATTTGGTTATTGTATTGTAATCAACTCACCAACATCTACACCTGCCAGCCTTTCCCTAACATCCTCATTGACTCGACTCAATGACAACGTAAAATCTATTTTCTTTGCCTTACCATCGGTAAAAAATTCCGTTCTATCGGTGACTAAATTGGTGATCACATACATCCCATAAATGGTACCAGTGCCCTCAATCAAGGGTAGAGGGAGGGCAACATAGGCCGAGGTTTTTAACAATTCCAGCGACACATCACCGCCAGTCACTTCGGGGTAAAGCGTACCGGCCAGCGTAATCTTATCTTCACCTGCGCCCACATACTGCCATTTAGCACTACGGCCAACACGGTCATTTTTCACATGGCGCCAGTCAAGGGAATGGTTAAATGTTTGATAAGGGGCGGTGCGTAGCTCAAACACAAACATGCCATAAATCATCATCATAATTTAGTCCTGATCTTTTAAGCTGGAACGGCGGCGGCTATCACGTTCACGTAACAAGGTGGTTAATTGCTGTTTCACAATATCGGCAATTTCTTTTTTATTACTCATATCAACCCCGTAAAAATTCAACTCAAAAGTATTGTATTCCGGCTGCATGATTTGGCGTTCTGGCCGTGTCGGCGAGACTGCCACCGGTACCGCATTTAATTTGGGCTGAATAGGGGCTAAGGTATTAATCAATGCATCATTGAATTGTGGAAATAATGAGGTTTTTCTCGCGGCTATACGGGGCTCTTGATATAGCCCATTAACGGCCGTTACTGCAGGAAAGTTTTTAAACACAATATCGCCGAGTTTATTTCTATCGACACTTTCCGCGGCGTCACTTAATGCAGATTTACTGCCTTTGGCTTTACTCTTTTTCTCTGCGCCGTCATACACCAAGGTACCGTATTTTTCCGCATTATCTAGCGGGTTAATGTCATTGGCTTTTTGTTGTAGCTCGCTGTTTTTTTCCAATTGTTTACCGGCAACGGTGACGCTACTGGTGATTTTACTGGTTGCCTCGGCTTGCTGTTTTTGTGCCTGCTCGTTGGCCTTAGCGGTTTTCCCTGCGTAAGCGGAAACGGAGTTCAGCACTTTGAACGGATCTTTTTCGTTTGGGTCAACGCCCATGGCACGCGCCGCATCGGCGGCGGCTTCGGCTGCGGAGGGGATAACACCCAGTTTTTCTAATATCCAGCCAAGGCCTTTGGCGACTTGCTGAATGGGAAAAAATAGGGCGCTGATAGCTTTACCCACTACATCGCCGAACACTTGACCGGCTTCGGTGCACGATTTCAATTCTTCAGCGGATAATTGAACCGGTGACAGTAATTCTTTAAACCAATTCCACACCTTGCTGACCGCATTTGAAATGCTGTCGAATATTGGGGCGAACGGGGCAAAAGTAGCGCTGAAAGCCACACCAATAGGCGCGAGGGCAGACGTGAAACCATCCCAAAAACCGCTAAAAAAGGCTTTAATGGGTTCCCAATATTGATAAATTAATATCCCAGCGGCCACGATGGCGGCAACAAATAAACCCACAGGGCTCAATAACAAAGAAAAGCCGCCACCAATAAGGTTAATAGCACTACTACCCGCGGCCATTAAGCCGCCAAAACCTTGAGCTCCGGTAAGCATAAATAGACTAAGTCGCATCGCCGCAAACGGCACAATCACCGTGGCAGCGGCAAGGGCTAACGCGCCAAGCGTAGTGACTAAGGTGGCAATAGCAATCCCACCGACAGCAAGGGCTTGCGTCATTTTGGGATGTTCTTTCATCCACTGGCCAACTTTGCCAATGAAACCTGTCAATGATTGGGTGACACGGCGTAAAGGGGAATCGACATTTTCTTGAATTTCAATGCCGAGATCTTCCCATGCGGATTGCAACTGTTTCAGGTCACCTTTTAAGTTGTCAATTTTAACCTTGGCATTTTTATCGGCTTCACCCTCAGCGCCAATATTGGCTGTTTTCAGTGCGTCATAGCGCCCATTCATTACGGCATCAATGACGGCACCCATACCGACCATTGCTTCTTCGCCGAAAATATCTTTTTTCATGCGAATCTGGCTGGCTTGGTCAAACTTACGCATGCTTTTGCCAACGTCTTTTAAGATTTCGTCGGCGTCACGGAGTTTGCCGCTAGCGTCTTTAACACTCACTCCCAGTTTATCAAGGGCGGCTTGGCCTTTGCCGACAGGGGCAACCATACGGGATAAGCCGGCGCGGAGTGACGTACCGGCCATACTGCCCCGAATACCATTATCTGCCATGGTTCCCGCCATTGCCGCCATGCTTTCAAGGCTGACGCCAAGTTGTGCAGCAATCGGGCCTGCATAGGTCATGGTTTCACCGAGTTGGCGTAAATCGGTATTACTGCGGGTAAAGGTGGCCGTGAGCACGTCAGAAACGCGGTTCATGTCTTCCGCTTTTAATTGAAATTGCGTCAGAACGTTTGAACCAATGTCGGAAGCCTCACCGAGATCCATGTCACCGGCTAACCCCATGTTTAACACGCCACCCAATGCCGCCTTGATGGCATCCGGTGTAAAACCAGCCATTGCTAAAAACTTTTGGCCGGCTGCAACGTCGGTGGAGGTATACGCCGTACTGGCGCCCAGCTCTCGCGCTTGCTGACGTAACATGGCCAGTTGTGGCGAGTTTTTATCTAATCGGGTGAGAGCTTGAACCGTTGACATACCCTCATCAAAGTCTCGACCAGGAGCCGTGATCCGTGCGCCGGCATACAGCGCACCCGCACCGCTTGCGGTAGCAATCGCACCGCCAGTGGCTAATTTATTGCGTAGCTCTTTTGATTTTGCATATTGGCCTTGTGCCCGCGTCACCGCATTAAGCCGGCGGCGTTGTTCATCCAGTTGGCGGTTATAGATTTCAGTGCGTCGTGTCACTTGTGCCGTCGCATCGCCGCTTTGTCGTGCGGATATGCCGTGGCGGTATAATGTGGCCGTTACGGTATTGAGTTTTTGTTTTTCTTTGTCAAGCGTGCGGCCGTAACGGTCACGCTCTAACCGTGCAGCAGCCAAGGCTTTCTTTTGTTCTTCGGTTTGCTGGGTCAGCGGGGGGTATTGGTCACGTAACGCCTTAACTTTATTTTTAGCTGTTTCGTAGGCTTGTGAGTTTTTATTCACAGAATTAGAAAGCCTTTCGAACGTTTTCGACTGGCTTTGTAAATTACGGATTGAAGCGTGTGTGGCTTTGATTTGAGTTGCTAACCCTGCCGCGCTGCGCTGTGCAGCACTGACAGGGGATGATAACTTATTCGCAGCACTTAACGACACTTTGATATTTAAATTGCGGTCACTCATGATTCATTTCCTGTTCTGGCGGCTGCGCGTTTATGCCATAACAGGATTTCGCCAACCGTCATGGCGTCATATTCAGACGGCGCCCAGTGGAAAACGGTGGCGATATCAGCGATTAACTCGTCCGTTTCAATGTTCGGGCACTCAATTACTCGTCCGCGCTGTCTGTCGTCTCTTGCGGGGAGTTCGGTACTAAAAAATTAGCAATACCGGTGGCGAGTGCATTAAATGCAGGGATTGGAAGCAGTGAAACATCGCGCTCAGTCATGCGGGGTGACGTCACTCGCGGCATCAACTTAATCAGTGAGTCCACATCAGAGGTCATCACGTCATACAGTTTTAAGCCCCGTAATGCGCCGACTTGCTTCATGGTGTCGGTGATGGTGATTTCAGTGACTTCTTGCCCTGACTCTAATTTAATGGGTACGTCGAATTGAATAACTTCAGCCATGGTTATTATTCCTATTAAAATAAACGTGAAATGGGTGGGTAATTAAACCCACCGTGTTAATTAGTGGCCAATATTGGCGCGGTGTTTTTCTAGCATGTCTTTGCCGTTGACTTTCCACACCATGTTGAGCAAATCCACTTCAAATGATTCTTTGTTATTGATGGTGATTTTGCAGTAGGTATTTTTGATGGTGTATTTGTGTTGCGTGTTATCACCGGCTTTCGCACTGCCTAAATCCAATTCGGTAAAACGTCCGCGAGTTTGAATTTCACACGGAACGGATTCACCAGTTGAATCATTGTAGTAAGAGCCCGCAAAGCGGAATTGCTTACCGTCAATGGTGGCGCCCCAGCTTTCCAGCAATTCAGACATTAAGCCCCCCATAGAGGCCTCCATATCTAATGCACCAGAATCAAAGCCCATCATGACAGCCACAGAGCCCACCATACCGGCACCCTGATAATCCTCTGTTTTTAATGACAGCTTTGGTGGGGTGACTTCTTCTACTTGTCCAAGGTAGGTTTGGCCATCAATAAACAGGTCAAACATAAAAAGTTTTTTAGGCATACCCATAATTCAATTTCCTTAGCCCAGTTGGTCAAAAACAGCGAAATACTCGTCAGTGAATTCCTGCGTTAAAGACAGGTTTTCCAGTGGCGGTACGGGGGTGTACTTGTAGCGAATGTGCGCCTTACCATCGCGTAAATTTTCTTTCGGGTTATCCGATGGGTCATACCAACATTGGAACCCTAATAAACGGCCTTGCGTGACGAGTTGTGCGCCTTTGCGGTTGATCCCATCGACAATATCTTTCACCAATGAGGGGGTGAGTGTTTTGTCGATATAGCTAAAATGCGCCTCGGCGATCATTTCAGCCAAGATTTGTGCGGTGCGGGTATACACTTCAAAGGTATAGATTTCTTTGTCGCCGGTGCGATTACCCCAAATGCGGTACCCATCGCGTTTAATCAACGTGGTGATTTGGTGGCTGTTTAAATCGTTGGCGTCGGTGTCTTTACCTTGTAACGTCCAGTAAATATCCGCGCTAATACCCAAAACACCATTAACCGGCACGTTAGAAATCGACTTATGCCAGCCTTGTTCCGCATCAATCTTGGCGCGTAAACCAATGGCGTAAGCGGTGGCGGGGATAACTTCGTTTTGGCCACTTTCTTTGTTGTAGGCGATAAATTCAGGATAGATGATCATCACCTCGCGCTGATTGAAATCCTCGCGGTATTTCTTGGCTTCGGCGATAGTTTTACAGCCGTTTGCGCTGATATAGGCAAAGGCTTTGATTTGCTCGGCAAAAATCGCAAGCTGCATAGCAACCGGTTTAGTGTCCAACTTTGGTACCGCTAAAATGCGCGGACGCTCACCGATATTCGCTTCAGCGGTCAGCAGGGCATAAAGGCCGGTATAGCGGCCATCGTCACCCGTACCGCCAATCACTAATTGGTCTTGTGTCTTTTCACCGCCTTTCGCTTCGGCAACACGAACAACCACTACTTTTGGGCTGCATTGGTCATCAATCGCTTTCAGAGTGGTGTAAAGCGTGCCGGTTTTTCCTGCTTTACTCAGTACTGTTTTAATGCGTGTGACTAACACGGGGGTGTCTAGTGGGAACACTTCGGGATCGGCATCTTCTGCGGTGCAGACAATGCCAATCACTGAGGTGTCGATATCTCGAATAAGGGTGCTGAGGTCGGTGGTCTCATGGACTTCAACACCGTGATGATATACGGCCATCGTTATTATCTCCTGATGTCTATTTATCTTTATTCTCAGGGATGTTTGATAACAAATCATGTACTTAGGGTTCTCATAGGCACATGAGAACCACGGATGATTGCTCACCTACGCGCGCGACGACAATCTAGGTATATTAAATTGGCTAGGTGGTGAATATGTCTTTTACGGATTGGACAGAGGGGAATTTAGTTAAAGTTCCTGCCTTTGATTTAACGGTTGGTGGCGTGCAGCTCCTCGGCGTCAATGACCGGCTTATGTCATTAACATTAACGGATAATCGGGGTTTTGAGGCTGACACACTCGAACTTACTATCGATGATACTGACGGCAAAATTGCGTTACCGGCGCGTGGGGCTGAGATTTCCGTTTCCCTTGGTTGGCAGGGGGAAGCTTTGGTACACAAAGGGATATATACCGTGGATGAAATTAGCCATTCAGGCCCACCTGACCAAATCACGGTAACCGCCCGTAGCGCGGACTTTCGGCAAGACTTTAACGTCAAACGGGAATACAGCTGGCACGATATCAAAGTACCAGATGTGGTCAGTGCGATAGCGGGGCGTTATAACCTCAAGCCAGCGGTGAGCAAACAATTGATGCACATTGAAATTGACCACGCTGACCAGACCAATGAAAGCGATATTAGCTTTTTAACGCGCATGGCTGAAATGCTCGGCGCGATAGCCACCATTAAAAATGGTAGTTTATTATTTATCGTGCCTAATCAGGGAGTCACCCAAAGTGGTAAACCCTTACCTGTGATCACCATCATGCGGGAAAGTGGGGATAGGCATTATTTCAGGTTGGCCGACCGGCAAGCGTACACCGGCGTACAAGCTTACTGGTTAGATTTGAACTACGGTAAACAAAAGAAAACCAATCTTAAACGCAAGCAAAAACCCAAAAAAGAGAAGTCGAGCAAAAAAGAGGGGGATTATATTGAGGGCGCCGAGGGTAATGTTTTAGTGATGCGACAGACCTTTAAAAACGAGCAATCAGCCAAGCGAGCCGCCGCGGCCAAGTGGTCAAAATTACAAAGAGGTGTAGCAGAATTTAATATCACCTTAGCCGAGGGGCGCGCAGACCTTTACCCTGAGATGCCCGTCACGGTAACTGGCTTTAAACCGACCATTGATAGTCACCAATGGGTAATTAGCCGAGTGACACACACCATTGATGGGAACGGGTTTATCACCCATTTAGAACTGGAAATAAAAATCAAAGACATTGATATGACGGATGACGAGCAAAACGAAACATAATTGATTATAATAACGTCAGGCATACCCATAACCCAAGGTTATAAAATGGCGTTCAATTGTCCAAAGTGTGGCGCTGTGACTTATACCAAAACCAGTAAATCCATGAGCAGTGAAACCCGTAGAAGTTACCATCAATGCCAAAATATGTTGTGTGGCTGTTCTTTTACGACAATAACCTCAGTGGAGATTTATCTAACAAAAACAATCCCACAAAAGTTGCCAGAAGGGTTTGAAATCCCGATGGATAAGTTACCTAAATCACATCGGGGGGAGAAACAAGTGGAGATGTTTTAGTCATAAAATATTAGGTCATATAAGATGAATAAAAATAGTATAGAGTATTTATACCAACATTATTTACCAGAAAGTTATCTTAGATACTTTATGTGCAAGGAGGGAAAGAGTAGAACTGCACCTTATGCGTTTAATAAAAAAATAGCCGAAAAAAATCCAAGAGCTATAAGTTACAAGCCGTTAAGACTAGATAAAATGTGTGGTGAAAATGATAGGCATACAATGGTCATTAATGGTGATAGAGAAGTCTTCATCGAGAAAAGCTTTAGCGAGCTAGAACAGGAATACCATCGTTTTATCCAGTTGATTACTAAGTATTATTCTATGGTTCGGAAAAAGTTTATACAAGAAAAATATTGTTATAAACACAACCTAATTTATTCATTAAAAAAAATCAATAAGCTTAATTATACAAATTTAAATCCTGTTTTTTTTCCTATTTATGATGTTGATTTGATAAAAATAATTAAAATTAACATAAGAGCCTTAGTTACAAGGAACAAGAGTTTAGATGGTGAATTAAATGTCAAGAATTACAATGGCTTTGATGAAATAAAGAAAATGCTTATAGATTTTGCTGATACTATAAATAATAAATTTGGGGAGGATGTGATAGATGAATACAGTAAGTTGGAAATGGAGGAAGAGTTAAATCTGGTCAGCGAACTTGAAGATGATGATGATGTGAAGTTAAAAGAAGAATTCACTCGGGAAGCTATTAAAATAGAAAGGTATTTGTTGAAAATATTGAGTGATGAATATTTTGATTTTGATGGCTGCGCTATTTATTTACATCGAGTTAACAAAAAAGACATGATTATAGGTAGTGACACCCCATTTTTCAAACAGAAATCAAAAGGAGTTGTTTCACTTATATTTACGTTAACACCTAATTTTGTTCTGATTTTTGTTCCGAAAAGTATTATTCAACGTATTACTAATGCGGAAAAATTAGCGGATTCAATATGTAGGATGAATGTTAAAAATGCTGACGAATTCGTATTTTCAAATAATCAAAAAAAGTTAATTAAATATACAGAACACTTAGTTAATATAACTTGATATTAAAGCCTCTTTTGACAAGAGGCTTTATAAGTGTGGTCAATATGTGGACATCAACCATTGACTAAATCCATTTAAATCAATTGTTTAACTCACTTTTAGAACGCCGCACTTAGCGCATTTGACTACCTCATCCGCACAAGTACCAGAACCGCTGAATAGGTGTAATTTACTTTATATTCAGTGAGTTGTAGTCAAAAGGCACTCGGGGGCGAGTGCCTTTTTTTTGTGCATAATACTGTGCCACCTTTTATTATTGTAGTTAATTTTAGTTAGTAACTTAGACTGTATGACCTAAGTGTTTTCTAAATGCACTAAATAAATTTATTTCACTAACCAATGTTTAAGTCTTCGAGTCGAATATTCATCCCCTCTAGGAAATTGTCCATATAATATACTTAACATCATGAATTATAATGAAAAATAATATTTCTTAGTTCTTCGTCACATAATTAAAATAAGTGAAATAGATGATCATGAAAATCGTTCATGTTCGAAATGAAATTAAGTCGCTTTCACTCAATCAACAGCTCTGGCATAAATTAGCTAACGAGGAAAATTAACTTATCTACAACATAAAGATTGATGAATGGGCAACTAAAACTTCTAAAAAATCAAGAAGTCAATTGAGTTTCCATCTTGGAATTTAGGGTGTGACGAGACAATGAACAAAAATTTTACATTTACGATTAAAAGTAGTCTTTTTGATGAAAATTATAATCCTTCTGAAAATACACGTATTACAACTAACTTTGCTAATTTAGCCAGAGGGGAAAATCGCCAAGAAAATTTGCGTAACACGCTTGTCATGATGAACAACCGTTTCAATACATTAGCCTATTGGGATAACCCTAAAAGCGACCGTTATTCAATCGAGTTGGAAATTATTTCTGTCGAGATGAGTGTTGAGGAAAATAGTAATAGGTTCCCTGTGATTGAAATATTAAAAACTAATATTATTGATCATAAAACAGGTGAACGAACTGAGGGTATTGTCGGAAATAACTTTTCATCTTATGTGCGTGATTATGATTTTAGTGTTTTATTGTTAGACCACAATAAGGACCAAGCAAGCTTTAGTATTCCAGAAAACTTTGGTGACTTGCATGGGAATATCTTTAAATATTTTGTAAATTCTAGTGAATATAAAGCGCATTTTAGTAAGGCGCCAGTGATATGTCTAAGTGTCTCAAATAAAGATATCTACCATAGAACTGGGAATCAACATCCTATATTGGGGATTGAATATCAGCAAAATGGGGCTTCATTAACAGATCAATATTTTAAAAAGATGGGATTACAGGTTCGTTATTTCATGCCTCAAAATAGTGTTGCACCGCTGGCATTTTATTTTACGGGAGATCTGCTGAGCGATTACAGCAATATTGAATTAATTAGTACGATTAGCACGATGGAAACATTCCAGAAGATTTATCGGCCAGAGATTTACAATGCGAACTCCGTTGCGGGGCAATGCTATCAACCGAGTTTGACGAATCAAGATTATTCGCTAACAAAAATTGTTTATGACCGCGAAGAACGTAGCCGATTGGCTATTGAGCAGGGAAAATATACAGAAGAACATTTTATTGAGCCCTATAAGCATATTCTAGAGCAATGGTCTGCTAACTACGCGCTTTGATTAATTATAAAAATTTAAGGTCAATTATTATGAAAACATTATTACCAACATCTACCGCGGGCAGCTTACCAAAACCTTCTTGGCTTGCTGAACCTGAGACGCTTTGGTCTCCTTGGAAGTTGCAAAATGAAGAACTCATCGAGGGAAAACAAGACGCATTGCGCTTATCCCTTGAAGATCAACTACGTGCTGGGATTGATATTGTTAGCGATGGCGAGCAAACACGCCAGCATTTTGTGACGACATTTATTGAACACCTCAGTGGTGTTGATTTTGCAAAGCGTGAAGTGGTTAAAATTCGTGATCGTTATGATGCGAGCGTGCCGACGGTGGTTGGGGCGGTTGAACGCCAAAAACCTGTTTTTGTGGAAGATGCTAAATTTTTACGTAAGCTAACAAAACAGCCGATTAAATGGGCGCTTCCTGGGCCGATGACGATGATTGATACACTGTATGATAACCATTATAAAAGTCGTGAAAAACTGGCATGGGAGTTCGCTAAAATATTGAATCAAGAAGCAAAAGAGCTTGAAGCCGCGGGCGTTGATATTATTCAGTTTGATGAGCCAGCTTTTAATGTGTTTTTTGATGAAGTAAACGATTGGGGGGTGGCTGCGTTAGAAAGAGCCATTGAAGGGCTGAAATGCGAAACAGCAGTTCACATCTGTTATGGATACGGCATCAAAGCTAATACTGACTGGAAAAAGACACTAGGTTCTGAGTGGCGGCAATATGAAGAGGCTTTCCCAAAATTGCAAACTTCAAATATTGATATTATCTCCTTAGAATGTCATAACTCCCATGTTCCTATGGATTTAATTGAGCTTATTCGCGGTAAAAAAGTGATGGTGGGGGCGATTGATGTGGCTAGCAATATCATCGAAACACCAGAAGAAGTCGCCAATACGTTACGTAAAGCGTTGCAATTTGTGGATGCTGATAAACTTTATCCATCAACAAACTGTGGTATGGCACCATTATCTCGACGGGTCGCAACGGGTAAACTTAATGCATTAAGTGCAGGGGCTGAGATTATCCGTAGAGAATTGTTGAATAAGTAATCTAAGTAAAAACTAACTAATAAATGAGCCCGGAGTTGATGACATGCCCTATAAAGTTGGCGAGTCATCATATCTGGGTTTTTTGTTGCTTTGAGTTTCTTTTTTTGCTCTGAATTGAGGTATATTAGGCGTATTATCTCAAAATTACTATTTTTAATAGGAATATCGGCAATGGCTTTGATCCCTAAAAACTATGCGCGATTAGAAAGTGGCTATCGTGAAAAAGCACTTAAAATTTACCCATGGGTTTGTGGACGCTGTACTCGTGAGTTTGTGTATTCAAATTTACGTGAATTAACTGTGCATCATATCGACCATGATCATACCAATAACCCTGAAGATGGCAGCAATTGGGAACTATTGTGTTTATTTTGCCATGATCATGAGCATTCGAAGTACACAGAAGCTGAAATGTATGGCACTAATGTCGTGGCAGGGGAAGATGCACAAAATGATATTGAAGCAGCAACTTATAACCCGTTTGCTGACTTGAAATCGATGCTAAATAAGAAAAAATAATCGCGATAACCCACGCAATTCCAGTACAGGTAGGCAAAGTAAAGTCTCTAATAGAAGAGGCTTTACTATAATAACTGGCTATTACAGCAAATTTGTTTAATGGCGATGCAATGCTTATTGATTGATAAAGATTAAGGCATCATGTTAAGCCACTCTTATATACGTTGAGTGGCTTAGTCAAATATCAATATCGCTAATTAATGAATGTCATCATGGCTGCGATAAATTAATGATAATTCAGGGTGATGCCATAAACTTGCAGGAGTAACAGTTTTACGTTCCCATGGAATTTGCCCAATAAACCATAACTTCCAAAAATTTAATTTTGCATTCGGGTTTTTAGTTAATAATTCCTTGAAGGTTTCTAATTCCCCTATTTGAACTGATAACGCAGATTGATAAATATCGAAAACAAACTTTGAACAAAACTGCCTAGAAGACTCATAATTAAATCCCGTGTGATAAAACTTATTTAAACGAGCAGGAACTTCGGCGACTAATGCGGATTTTTGTTCACTTGTTAATGTATGGGAAAATCGGCGTACACTGTAACGATTGTCAGACGAACGGGCAATAAACCGCGATAAGGTCGTGGTTGTTGAAAGGGGAACGCGACTTTCTGCAATTAAATAATCTTCACCATTATGACCTACAATCATGCCAACATGGTTACTCCAACATAAAGATGCCGAGGCTATTTGGCGAAATAGCTCAGTCCCAATACTGGTAAAGACAACATCGCCAACTTCGTACTCATGGGGATAATTTATTTTTGTCATAAAAGTACCTCAATATAAACAATGCTATTAAGGTACAGTTATAAAGATTAGAAAAATTCTAGCTATCGGATAAACGCTGAAAATCATTTTTGTTTAACTAGGGTATATATTACTCAATTGTTCACTGAGTAATTTTATATTGCTAATTATCTCGTTTTCACAATGGGCAGCATAGCCAAATAGAATTGCATTTTGGTGAGTACTTTGAATACAGTAGCGTGATAGCGGTTGTGCGCCAAAGCCCAAGAGACGGCATTGGTTAAGGATCACGTTAATATCATAACCGTCTTTCACCCAACAAACAGTATGAATGCCTGAATCTGTCATCTGTACATTAAATAGGTGAGGGAGATAGTGATTGATGGCATTGATAAAAGTATTTTGCCTCTCGTAACATATCTTCCGTATTTTTCTGACATGGCGTGCATAGTGGCCTTCTTGGATAAACTGAGCTAAAGCGGCCTGTTCTAAATAACCACAGTGGCTATCACTATAATATTTCATCATGGTGAATGCCTCACTCAGAATTTCTGGCACTATTAAAAAACCTAAACGAAAGCCGGGGTACATCATTTTAGAAAATGTCCCTGCATAAATAACACGTTGATGATTATCTAAGCCTTGCAATGCTTGAATTGGCTTTGATAAAAAGCGAAATTCACTATTGTAGTCATCCTCAAAAATCCATGCGTTGTTTTGTTGTGCCCAATCCAATAATGCTAAACGCCGAGGTAAGCTGAGAGTTGTGCCCAGAGGGAACTGGTGAGAAGGCGTGGTATAAATTAATTTTGCTGTTTTATGGTGTTTCGCACCATATATAATATCCATTCCTTCTTTGTCTGATGGAATAGCGTCAATATCAGCACCAGCAGCGGTTAAAATAGCTCTCGCACTATCATAGCCAGGGTCATCTAACCATACTTTATCCCCTTGCTGTAATAAGACTTTTGCCGCTAAATTAATGGCTTGCTGTGTTCCATTAACAATAATAATTTGTTGCTGTTTACAATGAACCCCACGAGTCGAACGGACGTAATCTACCAATAAATCTTTTAGTGGTGCATACCCATCAGGGTGATTAAAATGCGTAATAATTTGTTTGGACTTACGCCAAACTCGACCCAATAATCTTCCCCATAATTCATGCGGGAATTGGTCCACACAACCAATACCGATATTAAACATTTGGTGTTTGTTGGTATTTGGACGCGATTTTTCCCATAAATTCGATAAAGTGGAAACTCTAGGATTCAGATTTAATGCAGGATATCCAGATTGGTCACCCTGTTTAGTGCTACTTATGGCACCAATTAATTCATCAGGAATATGGGGGGAAACATAAGTCCCTGAGCCTTTTTGGGAATAAAGGTATCCTTCATCAATTAGTCGTTCAAACCCAGCAATTACCGAATTTCGTGAGATCGCCATCATTTCTGCTAATGCTCTAGAGGAAGGAAGTTTAATTCCAGCAGCAATACGTCCATCTAAGATGGCATTACGTATTGTGTGATAAACATTTTCTTTAATGTAACCTTTTTCAAGTAATAGTAATGGGAATTGGGCATGCTGTTGGCGTCGCATAAAGTGGATCCTAAATAAATAACAAAAGTGTCTCTTATATAGAGCCAGATTGCTAGGTACTATAGCGCCATTATGTAATATGTCTACAAATGGAAGGGTTATTATGAGTAAAACATCATTACCAGTTACAGTGGAATTTGTTGCGCCGGAACATTACCCAGAGTGGTTAGTGTATTGGTTAGAGTATCAGAAATTTTATAAGGTAGATTTAAGTGAAGAAATTACCTTAAAAGCATGGGAGCGCTTTTTTGATGAGAGTGAGCCGATGTACTGTGCTGTTGCGTTGGAAAATGGAAAAGTTGTTGGTTTTGTGAATTATTTATTTCACCGCTCAACATGGGCTGAAAATGATTTTTGTTACCTTGAAGATTTATATGTGACGCCAGAAATGAGAGGACGTCATGTAGGAAAACAATTAATTGAATTTGTACACGCACAAGCGCAAGAGAAACAATGTGGCCGTCTATATTGGCATACACAAGAAACCAATTTGCGAGGCCAAAAATTGTATAACTGGGTGGCAGAAAAGCCTGGGGTAATTGAATACAGAATGCCTTTATAATAAAGCTCAGTAGTATATTCTATATTTTGATAAAAAAATGACGGGCCCGCTGTTTAATAACAACGGGTTTTTCATTTTATCAGAAAATAAGCAAAAATTAGAGAGTTAATTGGCTAGCTGACTTCTAACATCCATTAATGCGAAACCGAGAAGGTTTAACCCTTTCCATGTTAATGGGTTTTCAATATTTTCACTATCTTCGGCAAGGCCTATTCCCCAAATTTTATCGACGGGGCTAGCTTCAACTAGAACACGTTCGTTTGTGGAGAGTAAAAACTGTTTTAATTCTTCATGTTGAGAGAATTTTGCCATATTAGCGCTGACAACAATAGCAAAACGGTTTTCATCCCAAACATCTTGCTTAAACCCACGAACTTCACGACCAAATGCTTTAGCCGCTCCGGGATTTGGTGCATGAATGATTTTATCCAATGTTTCTAAATCACCAAATAAGCGTGCTTTTTCGGCCATCATGAAATGTTCTGCACTGGCAAAGCGGTGGTTATTAACAATAAATGGGGAAGGGTACCATTGGCTGAAGCAGCTTTTTGTAATTTGATTTTGTTTGGTTTGGTGGCCCCAGAAGAAAACATATTTAAATTTTTTCCCTGAGCGGTATTGTTTGCAGAGGCTTTTGATATCCATAAATTAATCTTTATTAAGAGCGAATATTCTTAGCGTATCGATAATAAAAAGACCTGCCTATCAGAAAAACCTGCTTAGCATACTAAGCAGGCTATAAAATTAAAGTACTTTACTTAGAAACTCCGCAGTCCGTGGGTTTTTAGGTGCAGTAAAGAGTTGTTCTGGCGTGCCTTCTTCTTGAATAATACCTTGGTCAATAAACAAGACTCGGTCGGCAACTTCACGTGCAAACCCCATTTCATGGGTGACGATAACCATTGTCATACCTTCATTTGCAAGGGTTTTCATCACTGAAAGAACCTCACCAACTAATTCGGGGTCAAGTGCAGATGTCGGCTCATCAAATAACAAAATGGATGGTTGCATGGCTAACGCTCTAGCAATAGCGACTCGTTGTTGCTGCCCACCGGATAAACTGGCTGGCCATGCATCAATTTTATCTAACAACCCTACCTTGATCAGAAGTTGTTCTGCTTGTTTAAGTGCCAATTCCTTTTTTATTCCTTTCACTAAGGTTGGCGCCATCATCAAGTTTTCTAACACGGTCATATGGGGGAATAGGTTAAAACGCTGAAACACCATCCCCACATTTTCTCTCATTTTATTTAAATCAGTTTTAGGATCATGAACGTTAAAACCATTGACTTGAATTTCTCCCCCGTCAGGGCGTTCTAGCGCATTCAAACAGCGTAAAAAGGTACTTTTTCCTGAACCAGAAGGGCCAATGACACAAATAACTTCTTGAGGTTTAACTTCACAAGAAATACCTCTAAGTACATGAGCATCACCAAATTTTTTTTGTAAATTATTAACGTAAATCACTTCTGCCCAACCTTCTTTCCATATATTGCACCAACTGAGCAAGTATAAATGTCAGCATCCAATAAATCACAGATATTGTTAAGTAGGGTTCCCAGTAAGTTGCGTAAGCTCCGGAGACCGTTCTTGCAGCATAGGCGAGATCGGCCAAACCGATTGCGGAAGCGAGGGATGAGTCCTTGACAATTGCGATGGCATTATTTCCCAGTGGGGGAAGAATGCGCCGAAAAGCTTGCGGAAGAATCACCTTGCGCATTGTTTTTGCCCAACTCATACCAAGCGCACGCGAAGCTTCCATTTGCCCTTTATCAATGGATTGAATACCCGCACGGAATATTTCAGAGACATAAGCTCCTGAGTTTAAAGTAATTGCAATGACGCAAGATAGAAATGCACCGTAATCGGAGCGGAGCATTTTAGCGGTATCAACAGACATTAACCCTGATGTAACAAATAAGCCATCACGAGGGTTAATAAACAGTGGCACTAGGGCAAAGTGAACAACCATTATTTGAACAAATAGTGGAGTACCACGAAAGGCACTGACATAGAAGCGAACCGGCCACTGTACAAAATAGTGTAAAATAGGTTTCCAAATCCCTTGTTCAGCTTTGGCAGTTCTGCCTAAACCGAGGGTTAATCCCCATAGTGAGCCTAAAATAACGCAAATGATGGTTGCTTTTATCGTCATCATTGCGCCTTCAGCAAATAATGGAGCATACTCTTCAATTATTTCCCAACGAAACGCAGACATCTTAATTTTCACCCTGATTTAAAACGTGAAAAAGCCATCCATAGATGGCTTTAAGTTAAATTTAATTATTGTTTTGGTAATTGAGGAACATTTTCATCAAACCATTTTTGGTAAATTTTATTGTATGTACCGTCTGCAATAATCTTATCTAAGCCATTATTTATTTTTTGCTGTAATTCACTATTCCCTTTAGCGACAGCAATACCAAAATATTGTTTTTCGAAATGGTTATCGTAAATCAGTTTAAATTTTTTCTCAGGGTGCGTTTTTATATAATATTTAATTACGCCGACATCACCAACTGCAGCGTCAATGCCATCTTCGAATAGTTCTTGTAATAAAAGAGGAGTATTGTCAAAACGTTTGATTGCTGTACTGTTTTTACCTATTACATCAGAAACAACAATATCACCAGTGCTGGAGTTCACAACACCTACATTCAGGTCTTTTAAGCTATTTAAGTCTTTAACATCAGATGTTTCACTGATGACGATCGCTTGCTCAGCCGGGAAATAGGGGTTAGAGAAATCAACCATATTTTTGCGTTTATCTGTAATTGTGATCCCCGAAATTAAAATATCTCTATCACCAGACGATAAGGTCGCAAAAATCCCTTCCCAAGGGGTATTGACAAGTTTAACGTCAAAACCTTCTGCTTCTGCAATTGCTTTAATGATATCAATATCAAAGCCTTCGAGCTGTTTTTGGCTATTTTCATATTCAAACGGACGGTAAGTCCCACCAGCACCAACGGTATAGCTTTCTTTTGCGTAAACATTCCCGGCGAAGGCTGCCAATGACATACAGCCAGCAAAAACTAATTTTTTAAACATACCAACCTCTTTAATTATGCATTTATAATGAATAAAAATACATAATATTGAACTCCTAAGCAAATGATTTTTATATGCCGAAGTGAGATAAGTTTAGGAGCTTGTGTTTTAAGGGCGGAAAAATATATTATTTAAATATAAATAAGAGAAAGTCGATGCAATCTCGATTTAATCGAAAATAAGCTAAGAAAAGCAAAATATGGGAATAGCGCTTTTTTTACCTATCAGCTACAAAAATTTAACGATAGACTGATTAACAAACTCACTTAATGCTCAAATAAAAACAGATTACGTTCTCATGGATAAGATTCTATTAGTTTTGTGGCCATTATTTGCTCTGATTACAATGGGATTTGTATTGCGTCGCTCGACAATATTCACCGCTGATTTTTGGCCGAGTGCTGAAAAATTAAACTATTTTATTTTGTTTCCTGCATTATTAATTAACAGTCTCGCAACGGCACCTTTGAACAACCCTAAATTACCCTATTTAGCGAGCGCCATCCTTTGTGTTTTAGCGATTAGTTCAGTGTTAGTTCTAGGTTGTAAATATTTATTCAAAATACCTATTCCGAGATTTGGCGCGCATATCCAAGGAATAACGCGTTTTAATACTTATTTAGGGTTGGCAATTGTTGCTGATTTATTTGGCAAAGAAGGGATCGCTATTGCTGCGGTAATTATGGCTGTTTTAGTACCAAGCTGTAATGTCATTGCTGTGCTTTCGTTATCTTCAGGACAAAAGGTTTCAGCTAAGCAAATTTTATTACCAATCATAAAAAATCCATTGATCATTTCCTGTGTCGTTGGCGTGTTATTGAATATATCCCCAGTGGGATTACCCTTTGGCTCGGACCAATTTTTAAAACTGCTCGCAGCTGCCAGCTTACCATTAGGCTTAATCTGTATTGGAGCCGCATTACAAACCTCAACACTAAGAAATGAATTTAAGCCTATTATGGCGTCAACATTGTTACGTTTACTTCTTATGCCTATTTTAGCATTAACAGTGGCGGGCTTATTTTCTTTGCCAAACCTTGAAACAATTCTATTAGTACTATTTTTTGCTATTCCTACTGCGCCAACCGCTTATATTTTAACGCGTCAGTTAAATGGGGACAGCCAACTAATGGCAGGTATAATTACATTACAAACCGTGGCTGCGGTATTCACATTACCAATTGTTTTATCCTTTGTAGTACATTAACTGTGATATAAGTACGTTAATCGCGATATATTTTGCAACTGTCACATTGATACTCTATGTTATCGGAGATAATTTTATCTGATGATAAGGAGTTGTGTGTGTCTTTGGAAAAATGCCAGAAATATGAAAACTTATCTATTGAAGATGTTTTAGATAAACTTTCGTTGTTATATAGCAATGCGATTGATTCATTAAGAGATGCTATCGCTATTTATGTAAAAGAAGGCCGCATACCCGATATTACAGAAAGGGAAAATGGGTTATTTGCTTATCCCGAACTGTGTGTTACATGGGAAGGCAAAGTTGATCATTGCGAAAAAACCCGTGCTTATGCACGTTTTGTTAAACGGGGTGATTACACCATTACGGTGACTCAGCCAGAACTATTCCGTGCTTATTTAGTTGAGCAATTATCTATCCTACAACAGGATTATGATGTCACTTTTTCCGTTCGCCCTTCAAAAATTGAAATTCCTTATCCTTTTGTCATTGATGGTTCAGATTTAGCATTAGATAGGAGTATGAGCAGTAATTTAGCTGCACATTTTCCGATAACCGATTTATCTCATATCAGTGATGATATTACAGATGGTTTGAACTCTGCTACGGATGAAATGCCGCTGTCTCATTTTGATGCATTACGTGTGGATTTTTCATTAGCGCGATTAAAGCATTATACAGGAACCCCACCTGAACATGTTCAACCGTACATTCTTTTCACTAATTATAATCGTTATGTCGATGAATTTGTGAATTGGGCATGTGAACAGGTACGTGATCCTGAAAGTCGTTATATTGCATTATCTTGTGTTGGACATAATTATTTAACCGCTGAGAATGCAGATCCACAAATTGCGACTTCTGATTTAACATGGAAAAAATTTCAAATGCCTGCATATCATCTAATCGCTAGAGATGGGGCAGGAATTACTTTAGTAAATATCGGTGTTGGTCCTTCAAATGCAAAGAATATTTGCGATCATTTAGCCGTTTTACGACCACATGCTTGGTTGATGATTGGCCATTGTGGTGGGTTAAGAGAAAGCCAAAAAATTGGCGATTATGTTTTGGCCCATGCTTATTTGCGTGATGACCATATTCTTGATGATGTATTACCGCCAGATATTCCTATTCCAAGTATTGCGGAAGTCCAGCGTGCGCTATATGACGCTACAAAACAAGTTAGCAATATGCCTGGGGAATTGGTAAAACAACGTCTACGAACTGGAACCGTTGTTACAACAGATGACAGAAATTGGGAATTACGTTTTTTTGCAACAGCTCGCCGTTTTAGTTTAAGCCGCGCGGTTGCCGTGGATATGGAAAGTGCCACAATTGCAGCTCAGGGGTATCGCTTCAGGGTTCCTTATGGCACGCTGTTATGTGTTTCTGATAAGCCTCTGCATGGTGAAATTAAATTGCCCGGTCAAGCAAACAGTTTTTATGAAGGTGCAATCTCAGAACATTTGCAAATAGGTATTCGTGCTATTGATTTATTGAGGAAAGAAGGGGATAAATTGCATTCAAGGAAATTAAGAACGTTCGATGAACCCCCATTTAGATAGCAAGGAGAAGCAATCAATGGCTGTAATACCTGAACTTGAAACAGATAGACTGATATTAAATAAACACCAAGTAAGTGATTTTCCTGCACTTGCGAAGTTATGGGCGACTGAGTCAATGGTTCGTTACATTGGGGGTATGCCTTCTAGTGAGCGCGAATCATGGATGAGAATGTTAGCTTATGGTGGTTTATGGCCATTACTAGGCTTTGGCTATTGGGCTGTCCGTGAAAAAGCGAGTGGTCAATATATTGGTGATTTAGGTTTCGCGGATTTTCATCGTATGGTCGAACCCCATGTTAAAGGCATTCCAGAAGCGGGTTGGGTCATTGCACCTGAACATCAAGGAAAAGGCTATGCAACAGAGGCTATGCAGGCTGCACTGTCTTGGCTGACGAAAGAAAATAAGTATCGGCAATCTATTTGTTTTATTGAACCGAGGAACTTAGCTTCTTTACGTGTGGCTGAAAAGTTAGGTTACGTTGTTGACCGTGAAATTTTTATGAATGGCACGATTACGGTGTTACTGCGCCAACAATTAGCCTGATTAGCGAGTATTATAGCGGGTTAGTATTTCATGTCTGATGAGTTAGATATTTCTCAAGTTAGCCAATTATCAGGTTTAGCAGCATCAACCCTACGTTATTATGAAGAGAGAGGGCTGATTAAGCCGATAGGGCGTAAAGGGTTAAAACGGGTTTATCACGGGAAAGACGTAATAAACCGTTTGTCTTTAATTGCATTGGGGCAAGAAGCTAAATTTTCACTCGATGAAATTGCTAGCATGCTCAACCATAAGGATGGCCCTAATATTGAACGTGCTAGCCTACTTGAAAAAGCAGAAGAAATTGAGCAAACCATACAGGGGTTACTAGCCTTAAAAAAGGGTATTTTGCATATTGCGAATTGTCCTGAAGAAAATCACTTTTTATGCCCTAATTTTCAAAAGATTATGGAAAACAGCTTAAAATCAAATTCGCTAAAGAAAAGTCAGCGTTAAAACATTATCCCATTCTTGATAACAATCAATCCTATTTTTAAGCATAGAATGGGATTGATTCTCTGATTACACTCCTAAGATTGCTGTTACCATTTTAGGAACATTATGACTAATCATTTTCTTGCATTTGAGAAACCTATCGTTGAACTCAATGACAAAATTGAAGCGCTTATTGCCTTCAAGCAAAAAGGACATCCATCAGAGATTAAATTAGAAGAAGAAATCCAGCTCTTGAGAAAAAAGAGTCATTCGCTTACGAAAACCATATTTGCATCGCTTGGGGCATGGGAGATTGTCCAATTAGCGAGACACCCATTAAGGCCTTATCCCCTTGATTATATTCCATTAATATTTACTGAGTTTCAGGAATTAGCGGGTGACCGAGCTTTTGCTGATGACAAAGCGCTGGTGGGTGGCCTTGCTCGTTTAGATGGTAGGCCGGTTATGGTGCTTGGGCAACAAAAAGGGCGGACAACAAAAGAGAAAGTTATGCGTAATTTTGGGATGCCATCGCCAGAAGGCTACCGTAAAGCACTTCGTTTAATGAAAATGGCGGAACATTTCCACTTACCAGTGATGGTATTTATTGATTCTGCTGGGGCTTACCCCGGTGTTGGTGCTGAAGAGCGCGGGCAAGCAGAAGCTATTGCACGCAATATTATAGAAATGTCTCATTTAAAAACCCCTATTATTTGTATCATTACAGGTGAAGGTTGTTCTGGTGGTGCATTAGGGATTGGTGTGGGGGATCGTATTAATATGTTGGAATACAGTACTTATGCGGCGATATCTCCAGAAGGTTGTGCCTCTATTTTATGGAAAGATTCCCAGAAGGCACAAATTGCAGCTGAAGTAATGGGAATGACCGCTCCACGGTTAAAAGAGTTAGGTATTATCGATACTATTATACCTGAGCCTTTGGGTGGAGCTCACCGCGACTATCAGTTAGCTGCACAACAATTAAAACAACAGTTACTCACTGATTTAAATGAGCTAACTCAATTAGACATAGACGAATTACTGGCACAGCGGTATCAAAAAATAATGGATTTTGGTTACTGCTAGTGCTATTAGTTCAAGTTAATAGCGCGTGAACTGTAGGAATTAGAAATGGCTGTTGACCTGAATTTATTGAAAGTGTTTATTGCCGTCGCGACACAAGGAAATTTTGTCAATGCGGCAAAGTTACTTTCAATGCCAACATCGAATGTGAGTCGTTATATTAAACAGTTGGAACAACAACTTAATAGCCAGTTAATTGAACGTACAACCCGGCAAATGCGGCTAACGGAAACAGGAAATATTTTATTTGAACAAAGCCAAAAACTAGTCAGTGAATTAGAGCAAGTTGTAGTGCAAATATGTCATCCACAACAAGTTACAGGTACGTTAAGGCTAACTATTCCCAGTGAATCCGGTAGTTTATTATTAGCAGATTTATTAGCGAAGTTTGCATTATCTCACCCACAATTGAATATTCACTGTGATACACAACTAATACCTCAAGATGTTATTAGTGATGATATTGATTTATTACTCACTTTTCATCGTGGTCATCTTGAAGACAGTAGCTATCACTCACGTCTGATCAAATCATGGCAAAGCGTTGTGGTTGCATCACCCCAATTAATTGAAAAAGTAGGAAAACCGTGTTCATACTCTGACTTAGCCAATATGCCGTGCATTTCGAGCTTGAGTGCATTACAGGGGCAACCGTGGATATTTATTGATTCATCTGGCTTACAGAAAAAAGTGATAATTGACAGCAGCTACCGAGTGAATAGTGGTATTTTGGCTCATGCTGCTGCAGTGAATGGGGTAGGTTATGCTATTTTGGCGTTAGATGCATGCGAAGAACAGATTAAACAGAAGAAATTAGTGCGGATAGCATTCGATGAAGTATCGCCAGCGCCTATAGAACTTCGCGCGGTTTATGCGAGCCGTAGTGCATTATCACCGAAAATAGATGCTTTTTTACAGTATTTATTAGCAAATATCTAATTATGCTAAGCGCGGGTCAACACTAAAATCTAGTGGTTTAACGGTATGTAAAGCTTTTTGAAATTGCGGATGTAACGGGTTAATAATTGCGTTGTATTCATAGGGAACAATACAAGAGGGAATTAATAATGCTAGACTATCTTGGTTATTAAGCCATATAGTGCCAATATCCATGGTGGAGGTTGGTGCGGGGTCTTGTTGCCAATCTGTCGGAAGGTGATCTAACGACAATTTCATCACGTACTTATCATTGATATCTATGGATAGTAAGCTGAACTGGCTCAATAGTATGTCTTGATTGATGTGAACGAGTATTTCAAGGGTCGCTAATGAAATACTTGTTGAAGTATAAACAGCAGGAGTCCCTTTATGATTCCAACGCCCGCCGTAGAGCATAGCTCCTTGGCCCGACCATGCATCATGCGCAAAATTGGATTTAACCAATCGATATAAAATCATGAGAATACGCCATGTTCAATACGGCCAATCAAATCAATCACTTCAATGGCTCCGCTTTCTGTCGCAATAAGCTCAATAGGGCGTAAATGTCCTAACCCTTTAACTGGGTGGTTAAGCCAATCACTTGCCGCGTGCTTATCTCCATTAAATAAACGCACCGCAGCATCGAATACCCGCACTAGACGAGCAATTCTCTCACTTTCATCAGCATTAAGGGGCTGGCCAGCATTTTTACGTCGAGCAATATTGCGCTCATTAATGCCGGATATTCGCAATAATTCAGTTTTGCTCATTCCTGACCATTCTTGGATATTGTCTAAGACAGAGACAGATAGGCCTTGACGCAAGAAATGAGTTAACTCAATACCACGTTCTGCGGGTAACCCTACATGGCGCCACAGTGGTTTAAAGGATGAAGCAGTCGGTTGAAGTGGGGTTGTGGGGATATAGTTTCTCATTTGAATCTCCTGACATTTGTCACTTCTATTATAGACAAATGTCAGGAGAATGCAAAATTAATGAATAAAAAACAAACAAAAATAACGGTTATTTATCACCACGTAGGCGAATTGTCAGGCCTTTTAGGAAGTAACGCAGTAATTGGTCTCCACATTCGCGATAGTTTTTATGCCCAGGTTTACGGAAAACTGCGTTAAGCTCAGGCTTGGATACACGAAAATCAACAAGCTGATAAATTTCAATCATATCCGTATCTTTTAATTCAAAAGCCACGCGTAATTTTTTGAGCATAATATTGTTATTAAGTCGGCTATCGACTTCGGGAGCGGGGTGGTTTTCATCTTTACCACGGCGGTGATAGATTAAGCCATTTAGAAAATGCCCCATTACATTATCGTTACATTCAACATATTCAGGTTCATTATCTTTTTTTAACCAAGCCACCATTTCTTCTTTTGTGACAGCCAAATCTGCGAGTTTTACGATTTTAACCATTTGGGCGTCGCTTAAGTCCAACATATAGCGAACGCTGCGTAAAACATAATTATTAAGCATGGTATTGTATTATCCATTATCTATAAAGGTTAATTGGCTATTTATTGAGTAAGGCCAATAAAGTATTCACTATGACAATCAATGACAGGGTGAAATTGAAAAGGAATGTATTTTGAGAGGGCTATATTATGAGGGATTAACCAAGATAAAGCAAAGCGCTGAACGATGCTTTATCTTAAATAATAAGTTAACCGATAAAATAAATAAGAGAATAGAAAAATACTAAGGTAAGGCCGACAGTTAGCAGCATGTTTTTTAATACAGAAGCCACGATGACACAGAATAGCGCCCCCCATAAATAAGGATTATCAGGGAAGGATCGCAATTCATGGTTTTCTAATAGGATAACAGGGGCACAAATTGCGGTTAATAAACAAGGTGCTGAATACCCTAATGCTTGACGAACCACAAGAGGAAGGCGTATTGGCAACTGTGGTATTAGAAAAATATAACGTAGAGTAAAAACAACCGCTGTTAAGGTAATAATTAAAAGCCAAATCATTTTTCCTCCTTCAATAAACGTGAAACGGCTACCGAAACAAACATCCCACCCACACCTGCGATAACAATAGCACTACTGAAGGAGTACATTGAAAGTACGATAGCGACGACGAGTGAAAAGATCACGCCACACAACGTACTTATTTTTTTTGTTAATGGAACGACGATTGCAAGCAAAGTTGCCACGACAGAAAAGTCGAGATGTAAGCGGCTCAAATCGCCTACAATATTGGCCATTGCAATCCCACAAAGACTAGTAATTAACCAAACGAGATAAAAACTAAACCCCGCACCAAACAAATAAGGAAAGCTTAAACTCTGACGTTTAGCAGCGCTAATTGCAAATAATTCATCTGTTAATAAGAAACCGATACTAAGGCGCTGAGGAGTTGTAAAGTCTTTAACTTGGGGGCGTAATGTCAGTCCATAAAGTAAATGCTGGGAAGTGATAAAAAAAACAGAAATAACAATCGTGATATAGCCAGCACCCGAGTTAAGCAACCCAAGGGTGACTAATTGTGCTGCACCTGCAAATACCATCGCGGACATCGCTACGCTTTGCCAGAAATCGAGACCAGTTTCGACCGCCATTGAACCTGCTAAAACTCCCCAAGGAATAACAGCAAGATTAAGAGGAGCGGTATGAACAGCGCCTGCCATCATTGCTTTTTGCCATTGATTACTTTGTTGTGACACCATTTACGCTAACCTTATTGTAATTTTGAACACTTATATAACTTGATTGATTTTAAAGAGATGAAATATTAGTAATGGGCTATTTTAGTTTTATACTGGCTTGATCCAATTTTACTTTTAAATAGCACGAACTTTTATGTTATAACGCGAAACCTTAATCAAATCACTACTACTGCTTTTATTTATTCTATAAAATTAAATGCTGATTTAATTATCTATTTTAGCATTTACAACTACTTGATTGGCTATTTATAGTTAGCTTCTAACTAAGGTTCTTGTTTTGGGTTATTATTCTGTTTTTTGATCTTTATTCATTGTTGTTTATCTGGTATTTTAATATTATTTGGATTTATATTTTATATTGGCATTATTATGTGGTGATATCTTTTATAAGTAATGTGAAGCCTGTATCATATAGTCATAAATAAATGATGTGAATTTTTTGTTATAACTTTTATTGAGTTAGCGGGTTTCCTATGCTTGAAAATCTCGGTATTACAAACTTATGGACTTATCTTATCGGTGTTATTTTTATTACATTGGTACCAGGCCCTAATTCTTTATTTGTTTTAACTAGCAGTGCAAAATATGGTGTGAAAAATGGTTATAAAGCCGCATTAGGTGTCTTTACAGGAGATGCTGTGCTCATTTTTCTATCATTTTTAGGCGTTGCATCTTTAGTAAAAACATCACCTATCTTTTTTAGTGTTATAAAATACGCAGGGGCGGCTTATTTATTTTATTTAGGGATTAAAACCCTGTATAGCGTATTGCATAAGAAAGAAAATACAGGTGATGTTGATTCAATTATCTTAGAAACCAAGGGCACCTATAAAAAAGCCGTTTTTTTAAGTTTACTAAATCCTAAGATGATCATTTTCTATGTTTCATTTTTTATCCAATTTATTGACCCAGCTTACCCAAGTGCAGGTGTGCCATTTTTCATACTTGGCCTAATTTTAGAAACTTGTAGCATGATTTATTTATCACTGCTGATTTTTGGTGCTGTTGCCGTAACGAATATGGTTAAACATAATAAAAAGCTTTCGAAGTTCTCTAATAGCTGTATTGGTGCTGTATTCTTGATGTTTGGAGCAAAACTTGCATTAACCGCGTAATGGTTTTATCAGAAATAGCCAGTCTATGTGCTGGCTATTTCTCTAATTTGTTCAATTTATTGCGCATCTTTATGATGAACAATAACAAATCTCATGGGTTTTTATTTTGTTCCCCATTCTCAAAGTTCATAGCTTGTTGCTTATAAAAATCAAATTCTTTTTTCAATTTAACCACCTGAGTTAATAATCAATCGCTATCAGCTAAGCATACGATAATTTCTTTCCGCTGACTGCGCTTTAAATGCCTCATGTAAGTTGAAATGGTTACCGTGACTGGAAGGCAACAAGGTGTTAGGCTCAACACCAGAAATACAATGTAAGAATAACAAAATAAAAAAGGGATGTGGTGAGATGAGAGAGGAAGTTAAACATTTTACGGCAACAGCAATGATCCGTAATGAGCATGGTGAGTTTTTATTACACGAACATCAAAAACTTGGTTTTTGGTTACCTCCAGGCGGTCACATTGAAGCAAATGAAGAACCACAACATGCTGTTTTCCGAGAGGTTCTTGAAGAAACTGGATTAGAGTGCCAAGTGGTCAGTTGCGGTTTCCCCTTTGTATCGCAAGTGCAGGATTCATCCCATACACAAGTATTACCGTTGCCCATCGCTATCTTGAAAGAATTTATTGCGGATAAAAAGAAAGGGAACCATTGGCATATTGATATGATTTACTTATGTGAGCTATTACCCTCATCACAATCGCCTTTTGCCCCATTTGAATGGGTGCCATTTGACCAACTCGCCAAACTCAATATTCCAACCGATGTGGTTGAGTTGGCGAAAGTGGTCAATGAATATTATCGATTGCAGGGTAAATAACTACCATGAATGTGAATGTGGAGTTAGTTTATATTAAAGAATAGTAGAGATAATCCCAATAAAATCAGTAGAATTCCAATCGTTCGGTCCATAATAAATTGGTAGTTAAGAATTTTGTTTCTGACTGCTGGCGTTGCAAAGAAAATAGCAATTAGACTAAACCAAAGCCAATGAGTGAAAGAAATAAATAGGCCATAACTCAAATTTAGCCAAATTGAGTTCTGTGTACTGATAACTTGGCTATACACAGAAACCACAAAAAACATGGTTTTTGGGTTTAATGCATTTGTCAGAAAACCATTTTTAAACGCGTTTAGGGCCGATAATGGCTTTGATACTGCTTTATCTGAGGATATTTTTACTTTATTGGTCAATGATTTAAATCCGATGTATACCAAGTAAAACACCCCAATAAGTTTAACGATTAAGAATAATGCGGGTGAACTCATAATGACCAAAGTGATGCCAAAAATGGTATAAAACACATGAACCTGCACACCAATAGCAATACCTAGCGCACACAGTAAGCCTGTTTTAATGCCATAGGTATAACTATTACGAGTTACCATAGCAAAGTCTGGCCCCGGACTAATGACTGCTAAAATGGTAATAGTTGCAACTGCAATAATTTCATTCATATTAATTTCCTAAAAGGTAATGAAAACAGACCAAAAACAGATTTATTCTGAAATTGTTTGTTCATTTATTGTTTTTATTATCAATAGATTGAATAAAACTAAAAAGCGATTTATCCTGACATAAATCTGTCAGTTTTTATTACCTATATATGAAACTACCACCGTTAACGTCATTACGTTTTTTTGACACTGCTGCGAAAGCAGGTAGCTTTGTGCAAGCGGCTCAAGAGCTGAATGTGACTCATAGTGCGATTAGCCGACAAATTCGTTTATTAGAAGAACACCTTGGTGTTGAGCTATTCGAACGAAGGAACCGTGCTGTATTTTTAACGGCGAATGGACGAATATTGTTACAAACAACCAGTGTAATATTTGAACAGCTCAAGGAGGGTGTTGAAAAGATAAAAAACAGTACCTTTCCTGATGTTGTTAGTTTGTCTTGTGAACCTACAATCGCAATGAAGTGGTTAATTCCTCGGCTTACACATTTTTATCAACAATATCCCCATATTACAGTGCATTTAGTGGCGGCAGGTGGTGTTATCGATTTCACAAAAACGAATGTTGATTTAGCATTGAGGCGTAATGATTTCAAATGGAATGACAACCTTTGCGCGGTGAAAGTGTGCTCAGAATGTATGGGCGTCGTGGTTCGGCCTGAACTTGATTTTAAAGAAAACTTTAGTCATATAACGCTACTGTCAACTCTATCTAGGCCAACTGCATGGGAAACTTGGCAAAATATAAAAGAAATAGCGCTTCAAAATAATAAAACTATTACATATGAACACTTTTATTTGTGTATACAAGCGGCTTTGGCTGGGCAAGGGGCGGCGCTTGCGTCATTTTTGATGGTTGCAGATGAAGTAAAATCGAAACAATTAACCGCGCCATATGGCTTTATTGAAGATAATTCAGCATATTATTTATTGTCATCTAAACCTGTAGAGCAAGGCAGTGCAGCGGCTATTTTTACGCAGTGGCTAATTGAACAGGTGAATATCAGTATTGAAACTCTGATAGATAAAAGATAATTAGCTATCAAAAAAAGAAGGTTTGGTCATAAAGCCAGCTAATCTTAATGAAAAATAAATAATTTATGCCATAACCTTTTCTTTGCGTGCTATATTTCTCGGCTAGGTTTGGTGTTTTATGTCGGAGCAAATAATGAGCAAAATACGAGTCGGTGTTATTTTTGGTGGCCGATCAACAGAACATGAAGTTTCACTACAGTCTGCTAAAAATATTATCAATGGGTTAGATCGCAATAAATTTGATGTATGCCTTTTAGGGATTAATAAAGAAGGGCAATGGCATGAATATAACGAATCTGATTTTTTATTGCATGGTGATGATCCCTCTCGTATTGCGTTGAATACGCCTAAGCGAGCTATCGCACTTGTTCCAGGTAAAACAAGCGAACAGTTTATTTCGTTAGAAGATGCTAAGCCATTGCCACAAATCGATGTTATTTTCCCTATTGTTCACGGTAACTTAGGTGAAGACGGCTCGTTACAAGGTTTATTGCGCATGGCGAATTTACCATTTGTCGGTCCGGGGGTTTTAGGTTCCTCTGCCTGTATGGATAAAGACGTTACCAAAAGATTACTTAGAGATGCAGGCTTAAATATTGCTCCGTTTATAACAGTGCTCAAAAATGAGCGCGCAACAACTGAATATGAAGCGACCGTGGCGCAATTAGGTTTACCACTTTTTATTAAACCAGCAAATCAAGGTTCATCTGTCGGGATCAGTAAAGTCAGCACTGAATCGGAATTTTACGCAGCACTGGACTTTGCTTTCTTATTTGATATGAAAGTCCTTATTGAAAGTGCAGTAAAAGGGCGTGAGATTGAATGCGCCGTACTGGGTAATGAAGAACCTCTTGCCAGCCCTTGTGGTGAAATCGTATTACACGATAGTTTCTATGCGTACCACACTAAGTATATTGATGAAAATGGCGCCTCTGTCGTGGCTCCTGCACAGTTAGATGCTGCGGTGAGTGATAAAATACGCGAGATTGCCTTATCCGCGTATCGCGCATTAAATTGCAGTGGAATGTCCCGTGTGGATGTTTTTTTAACGGAAAACAACGACGTAGTTATCAATGAAATCAACACATTGCCTGGCTTTACGAACATCAGTATGTACCCCAAATTGTGGCAACAAGCGGGTATGACATACCCGCAATTAATCAGCCGCTTGATTGAGTTAGGAATTGAAAAATTCCAACAAACTGCGATGTTGAAAACGGCATGTGATGAGCTTTAATTGCTGAAAAAATACTATCTCGGTAGTTTTTATGGCTACCGAGATGTTTATTTACCCTGAACTTGAGCTTTCATTTGTTGTAAAAATAAGTTTGTTTCTTTTGGTGAGGTGAGTCGAACAAACTGAATATGGCGTAAGTTGATATTTGCCATATGACTTAGATTTCTTTTCTTATTTGGATAGTAAGTCTTTAGTAGCCACAGAATTATCGAGTCACGACTGAAAAAAGCATTTTTCCAACGTTCTTTATTACCTGTATTTGCCCACAACTCTTGCCCTGAACGAATGCGCGACAATGTGCGCGTAATCGACTGATAAAGCGTTCTTGGTAAGGAGTAATCCAGCCATACCACCATATCAACCTCTTTCCATTTAATGGGTTGGGTTCGAGTATAGTTTCCATCAAGAACCCATCCAGATACCGCTTTATCTAATGCAGCGGTGAGTTTCTGGTTAAGCGCATCATCCGAAGAACCTTGCCAATTCGCTAACCAATATAAGCTATCCAATTCGATAGAAGGGACGTTTAACAACAGCGAAAGTTGTTGGCAAAGGGTACTTTTACCGCTACCACTAGTGCCAATAATATTAATTTTCATATGTAAATATTAGATAATTTTGTCATTATGATTAATCTGGAATGACTGAGCTTGGAACCACTGTGTGAACAATGATCCCACTTCAGATAGCTCTACAAATAACATTATGGTTATAAATTATTTGCACCAAACATAATTGATATAGCGAAAGAGAGGTTCAAATCCAAATTTTTTATACAAATCAAATCCCGCTTCAGACGCATCTAGGAAACAGTGTTCTACACCTTGTTGGCGGCAAAATGCTAACGCATAATCAATAAGTTGTGAAGCGTAACCATTACCTTGATGGCTTGGCTCGGTACCAATATCATCAAAACGCGCTAACGTACCTTCGATCGTCACCGTCATGGAGGTCGCTGGTTCACCATTAACGAGTAACACAAGGTGAAACTGCGGGGCGCCTTGTTGTAATGCATCCTCATGATAACGCACATATTCCTGAATAACCTGGTCGTGCTCTTCAGACAGGTAAAACGCAGAAACCAGAGGCTTTGCCCACAAGGACAAATCGTGATTCGCTAAGACGATATCAACTTGGTTATCAGGCAGTTCAACTTCATTTTGCTTTACTAAGGTCAGCGCCATTGCAGTCGTGACACTGTCACGTTTATACCCTAATGACTCAGCCTCAGTTACCACCTGCGGGAGCATCTCTTCGGGGATCACTAAGGTATGGTTTTTCTTCTGTGAAACAAACAGGTTGTGAGCCTGCATAAAGGCGTGGCTGGTCGAGTCAGGCTGTAAATAGATAAAGTTAAACGCTGGCGAATTAAGGGGCGTTAAATAGCAAATTGTGTGTTGTGCAATCTGGATACTATGTTCACAAATAGATGTCCAGAATGTTTTTTCAATCGATTGATAATGTCTTAAATAGTACAACGGAATATTCATTTGTCAGTTACCTGATACAAAACGAGTTAATCGATATGGACCTAATGCGGCTTGTTCTATCCCATGCAAGATTTCATCTTGAGCCAATTGGCATATCAAAGGCGCTAGCGTAATCGCAGCGTGCATACTGATAATATATAAACCTTCGAAATCAGCAACTTTTCCGACAATTGGCATCTCATCTTTAGGCATAGGTCGCATTCCTGTGAAAGCGTTTTCAAGATTTAGCGTGTTACTACCTATAAATGAATTTTTAATTGTTGTAAGGGCGTTTTGTGCGATAGCTAACGCGTTGTGTTCAGGCTTATCATCAATATAATCTTCAACACAGAGTATTTTACCTGAACCTGCAAGGGCTGCCTTATGAGATTCAAAAAATCACACACGGATAAAACGAGTCACAAAAGCAATAATAACTAATAATGCAGAAATTAATAATAATGCAGTTGCCAGGGACAGTTGAAAAGCAACAAAACCAATAGCTGCAGGTCCCGCCAAAATACCTAAATAGCCTAAAGTTGAAATTGCAGGTACGGCAAGGGCCTCTGGCATCGTTTTTTGCTTCCCTACAGCAGAAAACATCACCGGTACTATATTAGATGAACCTGCACCGACTAATGCAAAACCCATGATGGCAAATATAAGATGAGGAGATAAAACAGCAATAACAAAACCGAGGCAAGCGAGTAAAGCACCTAAAAATACGACGCGAGAGGAACCGACTCGCATAACAATTTTGTCGCCTAGTAATCGGCCAATCGTCATAGTTGTGGCAAAAGCAGCAAATCCTAAGCCGCCTAAAGTTTCTTCTAATCCATGGTGTTCAATTAAAAATACAGCTCCCCAGTCAAGAACTGCACCTTCAGCAAGAAAAACGGCAAAACAAACAACCCCAATAACCAAAACAATGCCTTTCGGTATAGCGATAAGAGGGCCTGTTGGGGTGTTAGCGTAAGGGATTAAACCGTTATAGCAAATAGCTAATAAAACTACGGCAATAACTGAAACGATGATTGATGCCATTGTCGCGGAAACACCAAGCAACAAGATCAAACTCATGGTACCTGCACCAGCTATCCCCCCGACACTATAAAAACCATGAAAGCCGGACATAATTGGCTTATCAGATGATTTTTCAACAATCACCGCTTGAACATTCATCGCGCAATCTGTTAAGCCAATGAAAATTCCAAATAATAATAAGGCAATGATAATAAAGTTAATTTGCGATAAAGAGGATAAAATGGGGAATAACAAACTAAAGGCGATGGTAGAAAACACCATTAAACGGCGGCAACCAAATTTGGCAGCTAATGCACCAGTTACTGGCATAGCAATAAGTGCTCCTCCACCGAAACATAATAGTAGCATGCCAAGGGTGGCATCATTTGCCCCTGTGTTAAGTTTGACATAAGGAACAATGGCTGCCCAGGCCGCGGTAACAAAACCGGCAATAAAAAAAATAATTCGAGTAGAAACTTGTTCCCTTTTCGCAGGCATAAAGGAAACATGACTATTAACTTGTTGAGTAGATTGCATTTTATAATACTTCTTAAAAGATAAAATTAACTACCTGTATTAAGATAGCCAGAATTTGTTCATGAAGGTTTGGGTAGCCTGTTGCTACAACCGTACCACCAATTTCAGCTCAGCAACCATCTAATGTAGTCACTTTGCCAATAGCACGTTCTATAATAGGGATTAATGGAACAATATCATAAGGTTCCAGTGCGAATTCGACACAAATATCGATTTTACCCGCTGCTAACATTGCCATTGCATAGCATTCTCCCCCATAGCGAGTCATTAATACTTGTTTCTCAAGCGCCATAAAAAAATTGTACAGGTCTAAACCGTATATCTATATTTAATCTTGTTTTACGAGGGCATTTTAGGCGCTATTTGTTATAAAAAACTCAATATAATATTGTCGAAAGGTCCTTATAGAACATGATGAGTGTGCAATGAAACTAAAAATTACGCCTTTGTTGTTTTCAATTTATCCATTAAGTGTATTTGCACAGAATTTACCTGTGAGTATGCAAACTATGCACTTTGCAGGCAAAGATATAAATTATTATTTAATCCAAAAACAAGCCAAAAAATCAAAGGATTTATTAGTTTTATTACAAGGCTCAGATTGTAAAAGCGTCATTAATAACCCCAATATGTTGAAAAATTTCGGGGCTGTATTTCCTCATAATGATATTTTATTAGTTGAAAAAACAGGATTAAACAGCCAAGTGGGGGTTAATGGCGAAGAAGCTTCAGAAGAAGAATGTCCTGTTGACTACATGTCGAAAGACTCGCCATTAGAACGCGCCAATAATTATGTAGCAGTATTAAAGCAATTAAAAAATGATTACCAACACATAGTGCTATTAGGCGGAAGTGAAGGTGCGCTGGTAACTAATTTAATTGTTGCACAAGAAAACTTTATTACCGCATCCGTTGCATTGAATGTTGGCGGCCAACACTTCATTAATGATGTTCTATATAGTATTGAAAATAATACACCTAAAGAAGAAATTGCTAACTCAAAGGAAGGTTTTAAACAATTTGCAGAAGCGGTAAAACAAAAGCAATTAAATAACGACCAATTTGTCAGCGGCCATGGCTCGAAATGGTGGTATGAGATGCTCACCATTGACAATTTAAAACTTATCCAGTCAGTTAAAACCCCACATTTGGTGATACAAGCGATGGCGGATACCAACGTGGATGCTCATGGTACAGATAATATGATGAAACAAGTTCGTAATACCCATGTTAGTTACCGTTCTTATCAAGATTTAGACCATTATTTCAAAGATAAAGATGGGCAGTTGCACACTGAACAAATTGTGACAGATATTCAGCATTGGTACCAAACGGTGACAAAATAAATATACTGGGAGTTATCATTATATTAATCCCCATGATTGTGTCACTAGGTGTAGTTTTGCGATTAGTGATTACATTAAACCTTATTTTTTTAGGTAAAGTAAAATGCATCTTGATTATTAAGATGCATTCAATAAAATCACTCCGAAATATAGCTGTAGTAATTAAAAATAGGTTCAAAACCCAGTTTTTTGTAGATAGATAACCCTTCACTGGATGACTCCAATACACACTGTTTAATCCCTTGTTGATGGCAAAGGTATAGCGCATGTTTAATAAGTGAAGTCGCGAGCCCTTTACCTTGGTATTGAATATCAGTACCAATATCATCAAGTCGAGCTGTTTCATTATTAAATGTCATAGTTAAGGTTGAGACTGGTTGCTGATCTGCAAATAAGACTAAATGCACCATATTAGTTTGTTTATCAAGTGCTCTTTGGTGATAACGAATATACTCGTCAGTAACAGTTGAGTCACTTTCATCTGTATCAGAATCGACATGGAATGCTGTAATTAACGGCTGAGCCCAATCTTTGAGTCGCTCATTACTCTGTATTATCTGAAAATCAGTATTAAGCGGTGGTGGTGAATTGTATTGAGACAGAGCCCCTTGTGGCAAAATCATTGCGGTTGATTCACCATCAAAGACTAATCTCCGTGTTATTATTTCTGACTCAAATAGTGAAAGTATTTGGTCATGAACAACCAGCACATAAGGCTTAGTTTGTTTTTTGAACAGCGCTTCGGCCTTCTCGTAATCTGAAATGAGTGCGCCTTGGTGGAGGTAAATATAATTAAATATAGGCAATGGTAGCTCAGAAAAATAAGCACTAGTTTGGTTGCTAATTTTCACCGTATTTGCACATATTGCAGACCAAAAATAGTATTCTTGTTGATAGAACAAATTTTCATTGTTATCCATTATGTGTACTCAGTTTATAGACGTAGATAATCTTTTTATGGCCTGATTGTATATAAAACGGAATGATCGCTATAGTGTTCGTATAATTGAAAGCACAAAAAGAACCATTTTATTGCAATTTATTGGATTTATAAGAAAATAGGTCTTCCTAGAAAAGAGATTGTATAAAAATAAGAGAATTATTATGAATAACGCACCAGACACGATAACCTTTTTTGAGCGTTTACTTCCATTGGTGGTTTCCGGTAAAAAAATTATCACTATTCGTGATAAAAGCGAGAGCCATTATGTTCCTGGGAGTATTGTGAAGGTATACGCGCTGGAAACAGGTGAATATTACACTGATATTAAAATATTGTCGGTAGAGCCCATTTCTTATGATGACATTTCTGAATACCATGCTAAACAAGAAGCCATGAGCCTAGAGACGTTGAAAGCGCTTATCAAAGAGATTTACCCAAACGAGCAATATTTATACGTGATCACTTACCAATTATTGGATAGTACAGACTAATCAACAATAATAAAGAGGGAAGTCGAGTATTTTAGCTTTACAAAGGAAGATAAAAGGGCAATCTGGCCCTTTTATCTGATGATGATTACTTAATTGTTTGGCTAATATCTGAGTAAGCAAATAATGCTTGGGCTCCACCCGTATGAATAAACAGAACGGGAGTTTTTTCTTCAGAGCTTTCCAAGTAGTCAATTAACCCAGCCATGGCTTTACCGGTATAAACTGGGTCTAATAAAATACCTTCTTGCCGCGCTAATAAGTTGATTGCGGCGAGGCCTTTTTGGTTTGGCATTCCATACATGGGAGCAAAAAAGTTATCCCATAATTGTACTTCAGGTGTTTTAGCTAGACCCAACCATTGAGCCAGTTCGGATTGCAATTTTTCAACTTTAGGGGCTTGGTCTTGTTGCTTTCGTGACACTGTCACGCCAATTACTTGGCTCTGTGGTAGTAATTCTTGTAAACCAATGGCAAGCCCTGCATGGGTTCCAGCACTTCCTGAAGCAACAATAATTTTATCAAATTCAATATGTTCTGGTTTCTGTTGAGCTATCTCAATAGCGCATTGGACATAGCCTAAAGCACCTAATGTATTTGACCCACCCACAGGGACAATATAGGCATCTTTAAGAGAAAGTGTTTTAATTAGCGCTTCCATTTGGGATTGTGGGTCGGTTAATTCATCACACATCACACAACGGGTGGCAAATAAGTCAGTTAATAATTTATTACCATTATGCAGAAAGTTAGGGTTATCACTTTTAATTGGATTTTCTAATAACGCAACGCATTCAAGCCCATACATGGCAGCAACAGCTGCAGTTTGGCGGACATGGTTTGATTGAATTGCCCCCGCGGTAACAATAATTTTTGCTTTTTTGGCTAATGCATCAGCCATTAAAAATTCTAGTTTACGCAGTTTATTTCCCCCCATAGCAAGGGGAGTCATATCATCACGTTTTATATAAATCTCACGACCAAACTTATGCGATAAATTATTCAATCGATTAAGTGGAGTTGACGAGTTAAGTAAATCTATTTTTGCGTACTGTGTTAGTTGTTGTTGGATAGACATCTAAACTCCCAATAATTAATAAGAAAAACCAAGGTAAAGGTAAATAGCAAGAACAATACTGGCAGTTACTAACGCATAAGGCATTTGAGTACGAATATGCTCAATATGTTCGCAGTCTGTCGCCATTGAAGCAACAATAGCATCCGCAGAAATTGGGGAGGTCATATCGCCAAATATTGAGCCAGAAATTGCTGCACCAATCATATATTCAACAGGCATTCCTACAGATAAACCTAATTGAACCCCGATAGGTATCATTATCGCGAAAGTTCCCCAAGAGGTGCCTGTTGCTAAAGACATAATGGCGCTAATTATAAAGATAAATCCAATAGAAAAACCTGGGGCCATAACTCCTTGAGTGACTTCAGCAATATAGGCTCCCGTGTTTAACTCAGCAGAGACATTTCCCATCAAGAACGCTAAGATCATAATTGAGCTGATTTTTAGCATATTGGCGTAGCCGATAAATAATTCTTTAAAGAATTCATCAATATTTAGTAACCGCCGACCGATAAACCAACAGAAAGATACCACAGTACCAAACATGACTCCCCAATATACGGATGTCGAACCACTTCCTTTGCTAAAGTCACCGTCACCAGTGATATATAGTGCGATAGGGACCATTAACACCGTAGATAAAATAGGAATAAAGAAGTTTAATGAAGAATGAGCGTTAGGGTGATCAATAATCTCTTCTTCATTATCTTGGCTTTGTAACTGGGAAATATTCCCCTCAATAAAATTTTGTTGATATTTATCTTCAGCTTTTTTCATGGGACCCCATGAAATATTGGTAAATACATAGAATAGGATAGTTATAATAGATAACCATGCCATTAAATTGTAACCAATCGAAGTAATTAAAATATCAAAGGGCTCGCCTTGAATCAGACCTTGGGAAATTTGTACCCCGATTAACCCCATTATTACTGCACCCCAACCATTGATGATGGCGGAGGAACAAACAGAAACACATGCTGTTTGGATAATATAGGACATTTTTTCAGGAGCAACACCATATTGTCGTGCTAGATTTTTAGTTGAGGCGCCAGCGACTAATTGGTTAATTGAGCTTTCAATAAAAATAAGAGAAGTAATGATAATGGCAAGAAACTGGGTAGATTTACGGTTTTTAATCAGTTTTGTCTTATTGGTTAGTAGCTGAACTAATGCTCGAACTCCGCCTGTCACAACAACAAGCCTCATTATCCCTCCGATCATGACCATAAAGACAATTGTTCGCGTATTCCCTGCAGATGAAAATGTATCAATAATACCATCAACGGTACCTTGCACACCTAATAATAGGTTGTGATCGTTAATGACAGTAAAACCAACGAATATTCCTAGCATTAATGAAAGCATGACTTGGCGAGTTAATATCGCCAAAATTATAGTCACAATGGGAGTGATAACGGTCCAAATACCATAGTCCTGCATGTGTTTACCTGTGATCCTAGTGAAAGTATGAATTTTATAATTATTGAAAAATCATAGCATTAATAGGAACACGGTAGAATAATTTTATTCATCATTGAAATGAGTTGTGACAATAAATTAATAAGAAAAAGGCCAAACAGATAAATGCTGGCCACATGTATAGATAGAATCAAATATTACTGTCGAGTTTGCCACTCTTTAGCGGTTATTTTACTAATATCTTCTGTCTTAGTTTCACCAATTAATTCAATAAATTGTGGTTCAAGAGTTGCATAGTATTTGAAGCCGCATTTTTCTTGGGCAATTTTAGATTGTTCGTTACCTTGAAAGTAACCACACCATAAATTATCTAATTTCAAATTAGTGAATGCATGGTGCATGATGGCGTTAATTGACTCTGGTATAAGGCCTTTACCCCAGAACGGTACACCAATCCAATAACTGACTTCTGCATCATTTTCCCCAATGGGAAAATTACTTTCATGGCTAAATGATAATCCAATCAGGCCAATAGCTTGGTTTTCATTTTTTAACGTTACCGCGTAAATTTCATCTCGCATAAAAATATTCTTGATGATAGAAAGACTCTCTTCTTCATTTTTGTGAGCAGGCCAACCTGCGATAGGGCCAATTCTTTCATCTTTTGCATAGAAATATAAATCAGCGGCATCTGTTTCTTGCCAAGGACGCAATACTAACCTATTTGTTGCAAGTACCATTTTCTAATCTCCCCCGTTATGGTATCCCTTAATTTGAAGGCTATTTTAGGTATTTATGAAAATAAAATAAGGGCATAACTTGTACATTATGGGTACTTATGACAACTTTTTTGTTATGATATGCGTTATATGAAGTAAATCAAAACACAACAATCATGCAGCATTTAAAAAATTATCAAATTGATTTACCTGAAGCCATTCGGATTGGTGAAAGTAATATGGAAGAGATGCAATTTAAACCGATTAAAACATCTTATGTGGCGGTTTGTGTATGCAAGCAAGGATATGGAGTCTTCAATATTAATTTCAAACGGCATCTGATACGCAAAAACGATATTATCATTTTATACGATGATTCTTTTGCAATGCTGCAAGCCAAATCACGTAAATTTCGTTTGGAATATTGGTTGATTGATAAAAAGCTAGCAACAGAAATTGCCTATGTATTACCAAATCAATTATTTGCTTTTTTTAATGATTTTCCTGTTATTTCAATTCCATTAGAAAAAATTGCACTGTTTGAAAGCTGGAGATACATTCTTTTAGCTATAGTGTCTAATTGGGGTAAATATGGGGTATTACAATTAAAAAACCATTTACAAAATTTATTTTTAGAAATCAGTAATCATGCACAACACATTTCTATAAAACCAGAAAATAAAAGCCGCCAAGAGCAGCTGTGTTGGCGTTTTTGGGACTTAATTACAACTCACTGTAAGCAGCATAAAGAAGTGAAATTTTATGCTGAACAATTGTCTATTACACCATTCTACTTGTCCAAAATTAGTCAAAATTTTTTTAATGACCCACCAAAAGTATTAATAGATAGGCAAGTTATTTTAGAAATAAAAGCATTATTAGAAATTGGTAATTTATCCATTAAGCAAATTGCTGATGAATTAAATTTTGAAGATACATCTTATTTATGCCGTTACTTTAAACGGCATACAGGAATGACGTTAACAGGATTTAAAAAACGCATTGCACAAAAAGAGCTGAAAAACAAATAATACTAATGCGGTTCAATTTTTGTTGAGTACTTTTTATAAACGCAATAACACATTGGAATTCATGTAATTATGGCATTGTGCTGGACGGATAAAGCTAGAATTAAAAAGCAATGTTCGGAGTTTTTTAGGACTGAAGTTTGTCATAATTAATGTAATTAACCAGCGAAGGGCGACATGATGATAACTAAAAATTTGTGGAAAACGCCAGAACAGAGGTGGCAAGCGGTGGTTGAAAGGAATAAATCCGCAGATGGTCATTTTGTTTACGGTGTAAGAACCTCTGCTATTTATTGCCATCCATCTGCGGCGGGGCGTTTACCAAATAGAGATAATGTTGAGTTTTTCGATAATGAACAGCAAGCTATTGAACAAGGCTACTGTGCTGGAAAACGCTTTCGGACAGAAACGTCACAATTAACCCAATTTTATCAAGAACAAATTGAAAAGGCTTGTCGTTATATTGAGCAGCAGGAACAAACGGTGAGCTTGGCAGAGTTAGCTGATTATATTGGTATGAGTCGCTATCATTTACACCGTTTATTTAAAGCACAGACAGGGTTAACACCAAAGGCATATGCGGATGCATTTCGCCATAAAACATTGCAGCAACAGCTTCAAGAAAAAAAACGAATTACGGATGCTATTTATGATGCAGGTTATCAATCAAATAGTCGCTTTTATGAAGCCTCATCTCAACGACTAGGCATGACGCCGAGTGAATGGAAATCAGGAGGAAGAGGCAGTAAAATTTATTTTGCTCTTGCGGTTTGCTCGTTGGGAACATTATTAGTTGCACAAAGTCCGATAGGGGTTTGCGCCATTTTGTTAGGGGATGACCCTGAGCAGTTATTGAATAATTTACAGGATAAATTCCCGAACGCAGAGCTCATTGGAGGAAATGACGACTTTGAACAACTAGTCGCTCAAGTGGTGGGTTTTATTGAGGCGCCTGAAATTGGTTTAAATTTACCATTAGACATTCAAGGTACTGCATTTCAACAACGCGTCTGGCAAGCTTTACGTAATATCCCAGTTGGGGAAACAAAGAGTTACAGTGATATTGCAGAAAAAATTGGCCAGCCTAGTGCAGTCAGAGCGGTAGCTAATGCCTGTGGTGCAAATATGTTAGCGGTAGCAATACCGTGCCACCGTGTTGTTAGGAGTAATGGTGATCTTTCTGGTTACCGTTGGGGTATTGACCGAAAACAAGCGTTATTGCTAAAAGAGGCGAAGTATAAGGCAGATAATAATTAAATTGCACTAAAAATGAAGAGTAACCCTAATATGACTATTTCAAAATCACACATTTGAAATAATATAACCCCCTTATTCTGTATATATGACTCATGAATAAGGGGAATACGAGTCATTGAATGGCAGTTTTCGGTTGACTATTTTTAGGATAGAACAAGTAAATGACATAGAAAAGTGTAAAACTCGCAGTGTAGCCGGTAAAGATCATCCAGAAAGTTTTCCAATCCACCACACCATTGACCGTATTAAGTTCGATAACCCATCCACATAATACAGCGCCTAAAAATGTGCCAAAACCGTTCACTAATGTGGTGAATACACCTTGTGCTGTTGAACGAAATTCGGGGGCAATTTCTTTTTCTAAGAATAGTGCTCCCGCGATATTAAAGAAATCAAATGCACAGCCGTATACAACCATGGATAAAAATAAAGCGATAGTACCAATCACAGTGAAATCACCGTAAGCAAATAAACCTAATCGTAAAATCCACGCGATCATACTCATAAATAGGATAGCTTCAATTTTGAATTTTTTGAGTAATAGCGGTAAAAGCAAAATAAATATAATTTCTGAAAATTGCGATATTGATAAAAAGATTGTGGGATATTCAGAAAAAACCGAGCCTCTAGCTTCAGGCATTAATGCCATATCTTGTAAAAAGGGAACGCCAAAGGTATTGGTAATTTGTAAAACAGAGCCTAATAACATGGCAAAGAATAGAAATACTGCAACTCGTCCTTTTTTAAAGAGAAAAATAATATTTTGACAACTAAAACTGGGTTTTTCTTCTTTTCTCTCAATTTTACAGCTCTGTGTTGAAATAAAGAAAATAGAAAAAATACTGAGTACAATCGATGCAATAGCACCAATATATAATTGATAAAAACTCATTTCCAATTTTAATAAGCTAATTGTCCACATAGCGACAATAAAGCCTAAGGTACCGTAAACGCGTATTTTAGGAAAATAAACATCAGAATCGAGCTTTTCAGCGCTCAACATTTCAAGAACAATACTATTACAAATAGAAATAGTTGGAATATAAAACATTAGATGAACTAATGTCACAATAAATAGTAGGGTTATTGAATCACTATGAGCCATTACGATTAGAAATACAGCAGAAATGATATGTGATGTAGTGTATACAAGTTTTCTGTTATCAATTTTATCTGCAATAAATCCGATGATAATCGGTGAGCATAAGGCTGAGATACCTAATGTACTAAAAATTAAGCCGATTTCACCGCCTTTGAAATGTAATGTATTGAATAGGTAAGATGCAAAAGTAACTAGCCATGATCCCCAGATAAAAAATTGTAGAAATGAAACGAATTTAAGCCGAGTGATAATATTCATGTTTATATACCTTCCGTTAGCCTAAACATGCTTTAATGTGATTATTAAATAAACTATTCTATTGATTTAATAACCAAATATGGAAGCAACTATCATGTTATTGTTTGTACATTATAAAATAGATAATGAGAGTTTTTTTTGACATAGAAGTGGCTAATAGTCGATTAATCGCAGGAATTAGTGTATTTGAATGGGTAATATTACGTATTAAATGCATAGGAACAAGGAAATCAGATAGTAATTATTTTTGCTAAATTTAAGAAGATGGAATATTTGTTAATATATATTTAACTTTGCAGGAATCTCTTGAATTTAATTAAAGTTTAAGATTTAATAGACCTCTATTCGCTCTTATCTTTCAGTTTGTTACCTTAATTAATCATCTCAATACTTCCAGTATTTAAACGTTACTTACAACTAGCTACTCACTGCCAAAAAACTCCCCTAATTTTTTTTAAATAAAACCATATCGATACCAATCATAAGCACTGATTGGATAATGCAATATATATCAAAACGAGAAAACTATGACTTCTACTCATTACTTACTGCTTTTGTCGGCAGTAGCGGTATACCTTGTTGGTACCGCAGAATTTATGTTGTCGGCTATTTTATCGCCGTTAGCAACGGTATTTCATGTTCAAGCTGACCAAATTACGTGGTTGGTATCGGCTTATGCGTTGGCCTATACCTTGGCAGCTCCTATTATTGGTTTTTTATCAGATAGAATTGATAGACGAAAAATTGTGCTTATGGCTCTTTTGCTATTATCACTCGATAGTTTAGTCATTATTTTTTCACCTAATCTATTGACTGCACTTGTTTTAAGGGGCTTCGGAGGATTGGCTTCTGCTGCACTTGTTCCCGTTATCTTCGCACTTATTGCTGATGTAATTAGTGAAAGTAAACAAGCTACAGCAATGGGGAGTATTATGGTGGGAATGACTGTCGGTATTATTACGGGGCCTATCATTGCAGGGATATTAGTCCAGTATTTTGCTTGGTACGCCCCTTTTATTTATACCGCGATAGGGTGCTTAGTCGTGTTCATTATAGGGCTATTTATACTACCGTACTCTCAAAAAACTGTCAGAAAAAAATTATCTTTTAAAGCGATTAAACCGGTAGGCATTATCAGGCTCATATTAGCGAAAGGTTTATGGAATGGGGTATCAGTTTGTATGTTTTTGCTTGCAGGTGAAATATTAAGGCAACGATCCCACTTAGAAAGTGCGGAGGTTGGTAGCTTAATGGGATTATTTGGGATGGGATTATTATTTGGCAATGGCTTAGTTGCAAAAATTGAAAAAGTTAAAGTATCAAATAATACAAAACTCGTGGTTATTATTTTAATAATCATAGTAACGATTATCTTATTTCTTAGTGGATGGCTTTCGTTAATTGGTCATGGATTATGCTTAACTGTTATTGGTGGGATGTTAGGATTGGCCTCTCCGATAAGCACCGCAATGTTAGCAAGGCAAAGTGCAGAGAATAAAGGTTTTGTCTTGTCTATATCTGAGAGTGTTAACAACTTGATTTTATTATCTGCATTACCAATATTTTCTTTACTCTTTTCGAAAAATTATCTTAAGGTTTCTATAATCATGACTATTGTATTATTGAGTTCAGCTATTTGTTTAGTTTTACCTACAAGGCAGAGAATAAAAAGGTAGTAGATAGATCATTTTTCTCCACCGAAAAAGTTTTTCAGTGGAGAAAAGAGTACTATTAGGTAACTAATAATTGTTTTTTTCTTAGACGCATTCCATTTAACATGGATAGCCAGGCTAAAAATGTAATAAACATAAGAATAATGAAAATAAAATAGGGGGGAAGTTCAGTTAATACAACTCCTGTTAACATCGGATTAAATGCACCGCCAAGTAGCCCTAAAGATTGAGCCGAAAAATAACTGGCCTTCATTCCGTCTGGAGCAATACTATCAATTAACATGTATTCGCCAGGGGCGTAGATTAACTCACCTAAAGTGAAAATAAAGGCGCCAAGAGCCCATAGGTATAAGTTTTCATGGGCATACATAAAGGTTGCCAACCCTAAAATAAAAAATAGACTACCTAATGTCATCAATTTTCTTAAGTTATCTGGAGTGATACGTTTGCCGACTGTATATTGTAACGTCACTACAACAATAGCATTTACGGGCAAAATAACACCGATAACCACTTGGGCAAAATCACTGTTAGCAACGGTGATGGCATATTGGGATATCCAAGTGGTAAAAGTTCCAAAAACTAATGAACCTAAGAAAGTTGATAAAATAAACCATGCCAGCACTTGGTCTCGTAGCATAGATACAGGGTTCCATTTGCGGGTCTGGCCTTCTTCTAATGGTGTTGGTTTTATGCTCTGTACAAACCGTTGTATAAAAAAGATTGGAAAAGCGGCTGAAATTGCAGCTAAATAGAATGGTAAGTTAATACTATACATTAATAACCAGGTGCCAATGGGCGGGCCAACAGTCCAGCCTATATTAATGAAGGTATAATTTAAGGAAAATATTTTTGCTTTTAATGTAACCGTAAGGGTATCTGCAAAATAGGCTTTTAGTACCGTTGAGAATACGGAATAAGAGCAATTTATTAACGAAAAGAAAATAATGACTAAAATAGCATTATTCACGATAGGTATCGCAATAAACCCACAAATAAAGGCGATAACTGCGAATAGCATACAGCGTTTTTTATCAACGCGGTCTGCTAACATACCAAAGCCCATACTAAATAAAACACCAACCACCATAGCCATTGACATTGCAACACCGACAATATCAATAGCCATTTCATATTCACGGGTTAGGTAAATAGCCATGAAGGGCAATGTTGCACCACGCCCAATCGTTAAGAGCAGAGACGATGCAAGTAATGCACTGTTTGATATATTAAATTTAGATAACATGGCTCACAACCTAACTTATTAATTGTTGTTATATATTTGTTTCGGACTATCTGTAAGCTATAAAATACCTAAATTTACAGTGGTGAGATATGGTGATTAATGCTCAAAATTGAAAACAATATTTTGCTGATGCTAATGTGCCATTCTCAATTAAAAATCTGGTAATATGAAATACAATCTAGCCAATTAAACGTTATATGCTGTTATAATAACCGATAAATTTAAATGAGTTATAAGGAAAAGGACTTTGGGTGATAAAAAAGAAAAAGGTGCATACTTGCACCTTTTCGAGAGAGGTGGAGATTATAAAGCGGCCGTATAAACTCGACGACTAATATCTAAGCTAATATCTTGGTGCTCACCTAATTTCACCATATTATGTGCAGCTAAACTATTAACTAATGGTTCAATAACCTCTTGGGTCAATTGGTAGTCACTAAAACGAGTGCCCACTTGCATTTTTTCAAAAAACTCTCGAGTTAACTCAATGGCTTTTAATGCTTTCTCTTGGTCAGAACCTGACGTAATTCCCCAAACTCGTTCTGCATATTGCACTAATTTGGCCTGTTTTTGGGCTAATTTTTCCGTCAGCATGGATGGTAGAACAATAGCGAGTGTTTGTGCATGATCCAAACCATACAGCACAGTGATTTCATGGCCTAACATGTGAGTAGACCAGTCTTGTGGTACCCCAACACCAATTAAACCATTTAAAGCCAAGGTGGCTGTCCACATTAAATTGGCTCTAATATCATAATCTTTTGGAGTCTCAAGCGCTTTAGGTCCAATCTCTATTAATGTTTTCAATAAGCCTTCTGCGAATGCATCTTGTACGTAAGCATTCACTGGGTAAGTCAAATATTGTTCAATAACATGAACGAAAGCGTCAACAACACCATTACTTATTTGGCGAGTCGGTAAAGTATAGGTTTTTACTGGGTCAAGAATAGAGAATTGAGGAAATACATGGTCGCTCATAAAAGCAAGTTTAGAATGCAGTTCTTCACGAGTAATTACAGAACCCTTGTTCATTTCGGAACCAGTAGCAGGTAATGTTAACACTGTACCGAAGGGCAGCGCAGTTTTTATAGTCGAGCCTCTATTTGTGACCACCTCCCATTTATCGCCTGGGTAATTTACCGCGGCTGCGATAAATTTAACACCATCAATGACGGAGCCACCACCCACCGCCAGCAAGAAATCGAAACCTTCTTTTTCAATTTTATCGACAGCTTTTATCAATGTTTCATAGCGAGGATTGGCCTCAATTCCACCAAAATGATCGAATGTTCGAGATCCTAAAGCTTGCTCAACTTCATTTAAGGTTCCTGTTTTTCTTGCACTTTCACCGCCAAATAAAATAAGAACCTTAGCATTTTTAGGGACAACTCGGTCAAGTTCACTGATTTTACCTTCACCAAACATGATACGAGTGGGGTTATAAAATTCGAAATTGTTCATATATGGCCTTCGTAGAAAGTAGAAATGAATCCAAATAATTACATGCATATAATATAATTACAAGTAAACATAATATAATCTTAAAATGATTGTGTATAATATCGATTTGATGGTTTATATTTTAATAGTGAAATTATCTTGAGCGTTGTTAATTGTAGTTAATCTTAATTGTTTTTTTATATATTTTACTGATATGGCAATCTTGTTAAGTTGAAGGTGGGCTTTAATTTGACATGGAAAGAAAACTCAGATGATAAATGTAAATGATAAGAAAACTAATGATAAAATAATTAATAAAGATGATGATTTGATATTTTTAACGGAACACATAGATGGTAGGCCATTAGTAGGGGAGCAGTCCTCCGAACTTAAAAATATATCTAACTGGTTTAATCCTATAGATGAATTCACAAGGCTTACAATTTTTCATCATTTAATGAGTCGGCCTACAAGTGACTCGACATATAATTATCATGTTTTAATCCAAATAGGTGGTGATGACACAGCAGCTAAATCAACGGGGAGATTATTAGCAAAATTTCCTAGTAATTCACTTGTTATACAGTTTGATATTGAGAGTGAGCAGTGGAAAGTGCTACATGGTGATTTACAAACGAAAGTTAACGGAAAAATACGTTGGACGGTTATCGGTCATGGTCAGTATAACGGGCATAACCAGCAAAGTCTCTTTGAGGGGTACCAAGCTTACCAACTTATTGCAGGGTTGAGATACCTTAAAAGCCATGTGCTGAAAGCATACCCTCCCAATAAAATTGTTTTGGCAGGTTGCCAATTAGGTTGTGGGGGGGTAAATGAAAACTTTGTGTTTAGGGCAAGTGTCGAATTAGCTAAGCATGGAATATATCTTCCAGTTGTGGGTTATAATAGGCCTATCAGTGTCACGAACGAGAGTAAAAAAATAGTTTGGCCATATAATTTAATAGAAGAGAAACAATCTACTGAAAATTGGCGATTAGAAATTAATATTAATCAAACTAATCAACAGGCTTATATTAATGGAAAACATGCCAGTTTATATTTTATCGATGAGTTAAGAAGTGGTGAGCTAGAAGTTTGGCAATTAATAAAAGATTACCATTCTACTGCTATGGATATTTTTAAGGATCCAAATAATGAGTATAAAATTGATATTGATTTGATTAAAAAAGTGGCTTTTAATCATGATGCATACGCTATGTTTAAACAGAAGTTAAATGCGAAAGATATTCAATTTAATAGTGATTTTAGAAAAGAACTAATTCGTGAATATGAAAATATTGGAATATTAGAAACACCATTATGGTTAATGATTAATAAAATTAATGTGAATGCTAATCCACAAAAAATCAACGATACTGTAAAAATTATTATTCGCTCAGGAAGAGGTATTGTAGGAAAAAAATATTCTGAAGATCTCGTTAATGAGCTTCCTAATAACACATTATTGTTTCAATTAAACCCGAATACAATGGAATTTTTCTCAGAGTATGGCGACATAGAGCATTTACTAAAAGCAACTAAACAACAGTGGATATTAATAGATAATCTTCACTCTGAACCTGGTTTTATTCAAAACTATGCAAACTCATTAAATGTATTAAAAACAAGATATGATTTTAAAATGCCAGAAAATATTATTCTATATTTAACCGATAAAAAGGCACTTTTGACAAAAGAAGAAAAGGTGATTTTTAGTGAGGAACTAACGAGTAAGTTGAAAATAAATGGAATATATACTAAGGTTTTTTTAGAGAATTATTTTGAACCAAGATATAAAATAATAGCATTACTTGAAGATATTAGTATGGGTAATTTACAGGCAGAGAATATTGATATTAATAGACACCTTTATTTAAAAGGGTATTTTACATTCCAAGATGGAAGTATCGATAAGAACAAATTAAATATTGCAGCATATGACCCCATTATCAGTAAAAAAATTAATAAAGTTTGTGACGCTGAGAATGAAAATGATTTCTCTCATATGTGGAATTCAATATTTATTGATGATGACACCACTAGAATTAAACAGCAAGCCATTGAAGCAAAAGATATTTTAGAATTTTTGAGCCACCAGCCTGAAAAACTAAACTACCTAAGTCAGCTGTCTATAAACCGTTTGAGTGCGTTATTTCCTAGTGGGCAAGGCTTTAATCATGCAGAAGTTTTAAAACTAGTCCAAGATCCAATAAAATTAAGAGAATATAATCAATATATTGATGATTTATTAATGCTCTATATAGATATTGAAACCCCATTTGGAAACGAAAAGTCATTAAAAAAAGAATTTAGATTAATTTTAGATTTACATGAAAAACTAAAATCTAATTATGCAGCATTATCTCAGTTATCATATAAAGAGGGGTTCGATGTTACAGTAAATAAATTGCCAGTTGAAATACATTCATTTGAGAATATCTGCTTTTTACGCCTTTTGCAGCATAGTAATTTAACTAACGAACAAAGTTTACAACTTAAGGAAAAATTTGAAGTTTTAACCAAACTAACACGAAAACAAAAGATAGATAATGTTACTGATAAAGAACAAGAAGTTCTCACTAGATTTGATGAAATATATCAATCGAATTTTGATTTATTAGGAGCTGTTTCTAATGAAATAAACGAGCAATCTCACATATTATTATTTGAAAATATAGGGAATAATCAGATTATCACTTTTCAAAGTGATGAAGAAATATATACAGTTACAAGCTATTCTCGTAATGATAAGTACTTTTTAACTTTATCCGATACTACTGGTGTTGAGCTTATTATTAGTCATTCAGAATTTAGCCAAGCAAAGAAACACTTATCTAATGTTTTTAATGATTATATTAACCAAGAAATAACGCAAGAGGATGGCTCAGTATTAACCAGAGGAAGTATTGCGGGATTTAAACACAAAGTAGGCGAAGCCCTGTTTGGTGAAGTGCAAATCATAAATACAGAGAGCGAAGCATACCTCAGTATGCGGCAAAGCATTATGAGTGAGCTGGATACCTTTTTCAAGTCATCAGAAATATCAGTGACTAATGACTCGGAAATTATTTTTGGCGAGCAGGTAACATCATTAAAAAAACTTAGAGATATTGGGGCTACAATAAATAGCGAACCATTAGATTTTAAACATACTCAGCTTCCAAACTGGGAGGATAATGTTAAATTTAATCCTGATAAATTAGCATTTCAGTTAACCTTTTTAACTGAAAATGAAAAAGACATTAATTTAATTAAAATGATTAATAAGAGTTTACAAGATGATCATATAACAAGACGAATTGATGTTAATTCAATGATCAAACCAAGGGCCGTACTACAAGAACAGCTCCAAATTATTCAAAAATCACAACTCGATAATCCAGTTGGTATGAATAAGACTATAGAAGATTTACGACGCATCGGTATTAAATTACCAACTTATGCAAAAATAGCTAATTATTTTGGGCAAGGAATTGGTTCTACAGGGATATTTCTAACAATCAACTCTGTTTACCAGTTAATAGATGAATTAGATAATCCTAATCTATCAGAAAAAGAAAGACGAGAAATACAGAAAAACCTTGATCTAGCCTGCGCAAATGCATTCTTTAATTATGGGGATATGGTCTTACAACCTATTCTACTTAAGCTCGCTTATAAACAAGCTGGATCGTTTAATGTATCATCAAAAATTACAGCTCGTATTACAATTATATTTAATTTAATTGGAATGGGGTTAGATATTTATCAAGCTTGTGAAGCATTTGAACAACTAGACAGGGTTACAAATGATAAAGAGCGCCAAGACTTAATTGTGAATGGTTCTTTGTCAATTGCTAACATTATTGTGGGGGGTGTAACCATGATCGGTATAATCATTGGTTCATCGGCAATACCTGTCGTTGGTTTAATTGTTGCGGGTTCCTTATTAATTGGAGGGATGGTATATACAGGTATTCGCGCAGTAGAAAAAATTGAAGAGGAACTCGGTGAATCTCTAGGCTGGGATGAAAAAGCCAGAGAAGGTATTCGTGCTGCACTTGGTTTTCCTCCATCAGACAATATATTAAATCGATTTAGTTATAAACAGCATTTAGCATACTTCAAAAATATAAATTGGCAGCAAGACTTAGATACGTTCAAGTCGTCATTTTTATATCAAGGTTTTGATGAACACTTACAATTGGTTGGTAAACCGATCCTTGTTGAACATATCAAACATTATATTTATTATAGAAATAACTCAAAAATAATTAGTAGTGCAGAGTTTGCTGATGTGGATAACCGTGGACCTCTTAGTCATATTGATAGTGATGAAATAGGGCCTTACTATACCATCGAGCAAATTAATTTTATTCGGGAAAATTATCATTATGACTCTCAAGATAATCGTTGGGTAAAAAGCTTTCAAACACAGAGGGTCAATGAACTGAATTTTAATTATCGTTTTAGACTAGTGAATAAAACGGCTCCTATCGCTTATAAAAATATTGGCGAGGAGGTTGCCAATGACATTATTGTACTTAATCCTGAGTATGATAGCTTATTACTAAAACAATTTTTACATAAAAACGAACTAACTACTTTTTATAACATAAAGAAAAAACAGTCGGTTGCTACACAACTAAGTTCATTATCAGCATCAGAGCTACGGCTATTCCAGGCCAGAAATAATTATACCAATACGATTCACCCTGATATAAATAATGATATCAGAGTGAATAGACTAGGGAATGAATTTTTAAACCAGCCTATTGATATTGCAAGAGAATTATTAAGTGAGAAGCCTAGGGTTATTTATGAAGGCATGCAAAATATTGGTTACCGATATGAAAATGAAGCAAAGCAAAAAAACATTAGTTTTAACCCAGGGAATGGAACAGATATTATCGTTGGGAAAAAAAATTCAAAAAATTTATTTAACATCAATGCAGGGAGTAAATTTCTCGTAGGCGGCGAAAAAGATGATATTATAAACTTATCATTATTATTTGATAATAACATTGAAGAAAGTAACGAAATTTATTTTGATGGCAATGGGGGGGATAATAGTATAATCATTAAAGATATTCCATCCAACAGTAAAATAGATATCGATTTGAACAATATAACGTCAGAGGTGGCCTTCATTAATCATAAAGTTAAGAAGATTCATTTACGCAATGTTAATGATGTGATGCTAATTGGAGATAGCTCTACGACAGCAGAATTATTAGGTAATAAAGAATCCAACACATTAGATGCAGGGGCAATGACTGCATTTATTCAAGGTATGGAGGGGGATGATCAATTAATATTTGAATCAGGGATAGTCAATGGTGGAGAAGGTAATGATAGTTATTTTCTACGTCGTGTTGATTGGCACAATAATCAAGATGAATTAAATGATAATTTATTAGAATTATCAGCTGTAATTATTGAAAATACACAAGGCCAAAGCCGAGTAAATTTAGGGTATATGTTAAGCGAAATAAAGGATGCCAGTATTTCTGGTAATGATCTCATATTAAATATTGAAATAAAATCGGCAGAGTCAGAAACGAAAGTTTTAACACTGAATGTTACTTTAAAAAACACGTATAAAATAGATAATAATGGTAGGGAAATATTTCATAGATATCAATTATATACAAAGGACGGATTTGTATTAAATACTAAGCTAAACCATTTGGATTCAAGTGCTTCACACATTATAAGTGAAAATATTTTTAATATTACTTATCAGGGAGGCGCTAGCTCTACAATAAGTATCGATGAGAGTGAAAAAACAATTTCAGTTGATAATAAAATATATGGTCAACCTTTATGGGGAGATTTTAAATTTCATGGTTTAGCGAGTAAGTTAGAATATAAAGGAAAGAGTAATGATGACCACCTTTTAATGGTCAGTAGAAACAGTCATATCATGGTTACTAAAGGAAGAGATGTTTATCAAGTTAACCCAGATCAGATTTTTCAAGGTAAAATAATTTTTGATTTTTCAAATATTAAACCAGAAATGGAAGATGAGTTTGATATGACCATTTTATTACCTTATGAGAATGGGTTTGATATCAAGACATTGGGAACATCAATGTTTTTATATGATAAATTCAGTAATGAAAAAATTGAAATTAGCTTCATTAATTTATCATATCCAATAAGTAAAGAAATTTATATTAAAGACGGCCATGCGAATTTGTTTAGGATAAAAATGGGACAGGATTCTCATAACATTGAACCAATTGAGTGTTTGGAATTACCAACAGTAAATGATGATTACATAAAAATTCCTAAGGGATATAATTTTCGTTATCCTATTCTAGATACAAATAATGGTGATGACTTAATTGAAGACAACAGTATGATAGGAAATATCATAAATTCAGGGGAAGGTAATGATATTATTATTACAAATGGAGGAGGGAATGTTTTGTATGGAGGTAACGGTGATGATTATGTATATGGTGGTGAAAATAGTGATTTAATTCTATCTGACTTGGGTAATGACAAACTTGATGGACAAGGAGGGGATGACCACTATTTAATTGATGGAAGTAAAGGGGGCGGTAATACAGAAATATTAGATCAAGTTGGATTTAATAATATTCATTTATTTAATTTTAAAACACAGTATGAAGTCATAGACGAACGGGAAGATACTTATCATCTTTACACATCGCAATCTAATTTGCGTACAGTCAAAGTAAAAATGCCCCAAAATAACAATAATCAAGTTCATCATCATCAGCGGTTACCCTCCCATATGCCCGCCCATATTCATAATGATGGTATGGCACATCTAGTTCGCTACCTTGCTGAACAGCGTCAATATAAAAAAGAATTAGCGCCAGAACAGATTTGGCATCCTATGGATGAGTTTAAACGTTTTTCTAACGAGTTAAGTTTTCCATCAATTCTTGATACAAAGACAAAAAATATACGTATTAGTGAAAATACGCCATTTAGGCGTTTGTTTATTCGGACAAGAGGAGCAGAACAAAAAGTTTGGGATAAAAGTGGGTTCGGGCGAGTATTTAAAGCGCAAGCGGTAACTGGAGCCATTTCAATTCCAGATGGTATTTACGGAAATAATGTTCTTTATGCATCAACAAGTGATACCAATTTATATGGTGGTGAAGGGAATGATGTCTTCATCTCTAATGGTTCAAATGGGTTGTTAACAGACGCTAGCGGAAAAAATAGTTTTATTATTAATGGCGAAATTGTAGGCTGGAATTCACTATATAGCCTTGGCGGTGAAAACACGATTTACCTCATTAATTTTAATAAGGACGTTATTCGAGAAGAGCCTGACCACCGAAGTAATGCAACTCGATATATTTATACTTCAGAGCAGGGACGTAGTGTAAAAATATTTCAGTATCCGAATACGATAGCTCCCACAGTAGTTCATGTGCGGTCTTTAGAGGGGCAAAATGAGCATTCCATCCAACAAAAATTGAATCATTTAGTGGAGACGTTAGCGGCACTACGCCTACAAGACGAAGAAAAATGTATTGGTATTCAGGATATTGAACATTTGCAGAAGAATTGGGAGCCTGCCAACCTTGTTGATAATTATATGAAAAAAGCGAGTTAGATAGGAGGCGTAAACCACAAGGCTCCAAAATACAGAGAGTTTTGTGGTTTTTAAGTAATTATTTAGCCCAAATCATCTTTATTTACAGAGTGTAGTACTAAAATAGTGTAAAAATTAATGCTAGAATTTAACTATTAAATATAACAATTTTAAATAAGTTATTTTTGTTGTAACGGGAGAGTGTAGAGCAATGAGACGTTTTATTAGTTTAGAGCTGCCTCCTGAACCCATAATTAACGGTCAGTGCGTAAGAAAACGCCTGAAAAATAGCATCTGTGATAATTGTGCCACCAGTTGTCCTGTTGGTGCGGTGTCATTTAGCCATATGGATGCAGAAATTAATAATGAATTATGTTTTCAATGTGGTAATTGTTTATTTGCTTGCCCTGTCGATGCCATTGAAAATATCAAACCCCATGAACGTAGTTATCAAGGGGAATTTTTGATAGTAAACCATGATGAGCCGATTGCTAATGCGGACGAACTGATTGTTTGGCACCGGCAATATGGTATTCGTGGTATGCAAATTGCTGAACCCTGGGTTGATAAATGGTTGCCAACGATTGCGGCATTAAATTTAAAACTCAAAACATTACAAGAACCTATTTGGCAATTACGTATTGTTCAGCCTGAACAAGTCGATAGCGGTCGTCGGATGATGCTATTTCGTCAAAAATTGGACTCAAAGCCGTTAGATAAGGGCCAGGTGAAAACAGGATTAAATGCAAGAAAACAATTTTACCCTGAAGATAGCTGGTTTAAGGTCGAATTAGACACGGAAAAATGCATTCTTTGTGGTGCTTGTGCCAAGATGTGTGATGAGCATGCGATAGAAATTGAAAATCACCAATTTTTGATAGATGAAAAACGTTGTACTGGTTGTATGAGTTGCCAAGTCGTTTGTTTTCCTAAATCTATTCATGTACAAAGCTATACAGCTAAAAATAACGTGCCGAAAATCTTCCATTATTATGATGCGCAGTGTCATACCTGCCATTTACCTTTTTCTTCTTGGGAAGAAAATACCCATACTTGCCCAATTTGTGCACAGCATAAGAAACAAGGTTGGTTATAAGGGTGACTAAGGCTCATTTTTAGAGCCTTAGTACGTTAATTTATTGATTTAAGTGATTAATTATCAATTTAGCGATTAGTGGATTAATCATTGGTGGCGTTTCATGGCCCATACCTTCAATAACTTCCAATTTTGCATTAGGAATATTGTCAGCAATATCTTGCCCTGCGGCTAATGGGAAGAGCGGATCAATTGAACCGTGAATAACCAATGCAGGGACGTTGATTTGCTGAATATAAGGACGCAGATCTCCGGTGACGGCAACAGCAACAATTTGGCGCTTAGTGCCTTCCGGTGAATGATTGCGTGCGAGTGATTGCAGTATATATTCACGGTAATAACTTTCATCAAATGGGCCAAACGTTGAGCTGATCCGGCGATAAAACGCAAGCTGTCCTGATAAATACCCTTCTAAATCTTCTTTTGGGTTAGCACTTGGGCTCATCAGCATTTGCATAACATCGGGAGCGCTTTGTGGCAGTACTGGGTTTCCTGTTGATGACATGATCGCGCAAAGAGAGAGTGTACGCTCAGGAAACTTTGCAGCCACTATTTGTGCTATCATTCCGCCCATGGAACGGCCTATAACGTGGGCTTTATCAATAGATAATGAATCCAAGAGGTGGATAATATCCTCAGCCATATCGAATAAAGTATAAGGAATAGCGAAAGGTTCACCTTTTTGCATTTTTTCAATCAATACCTCTAAATCAATAGGTGGGAACTCATTGATATGATGAGATAAACCCGCATCTCGATTATCTATACGTAACAGGTAAAAACCGGCATCTGCAATTTCCTGACAAAAGTCTGACGTCCAACTAATGTTATGGCCACCTAAGCCAGGGATCAGAACAATAGTGGGGTTATTTGGTGTACCAAATGAATCGTAAAAAAGCGGAACTGAATTGGTTTTAGTCATTTTTCTTCCGGAATCGTTATTAATGAATAGTACTATTTATATGCCGTAGTTTCGTTGCAATTGCGAGCCATAAAAATTAGCAATGATTACCTATGATATAATTGAAATATACCATGGCAACGCAATATAAGTCTGTTTTTCAGTCAATTCTGTAAAGCAATTAAAAAGCATTGAGATATGATAACTAGCAAGCAAATCGTTTGCTTGAGTAGAATAATTATTAATATATTTTTAGGTTTTATATGATTTACTTTATTTCAGATACCCATTTTTGCCATTCGAACATTATTAACCTATGTGATCGCCCGTTTAAAAGCACCAGTCACATGAATGATACATTAATTCATAACTGGAATGCGTATGTTACTGATCATGATGAGATTTACATACTAGGTGATTTTTTATACAAGGGTAGTGGTGCGGATGCCAATAAAATATTACGCCGTTTAGCGGGGAAAAAATATTTGATCCGCGGCAATCATGATAAATTTTTAGACGACCCTGAATTCGACCAATCATTGTTTGAATGGGTTAAAAGCTATTATGAGTTGGAATATCAAAAACAGAAATTAGTGTTATTTCATTACCCAATATTAGAATGGCAAGGCTTCTTCCGTGATGCGATTCATTTATATGGACATGTTCATAATTCAGGTAAAGACCCTGAGCAGTTTAAGCGTTTAGCGGTATTAGGGCCCCGAGCCATTAATGTCGGCGTAGATGTGAATGATTTTCTCCCTATCAGTATTAAACAGATATTAAGAAAGGCAAATAGTTAACTTTCTTTTTTGGCATACAAATAAACTGAAGCCCTTGATATCCCTAAGTGCTGTGCCACCGTTTCCATGGATTTTTTTACATCTAACAGGCCTTCATTGCGTAGCACTTCAATTAAGTTTTTTCTTTCGTCCGCTTTCAATGTGCGTGGGGTTGCTGCTAAGGCTGCTGCATATTGGTCAATACGTATGCGAATCGCTTCGGTCCCATTAGGCTCAATATGCTCTTTTATTGGGCTATTTCCCACATCAATAAATTGCGATAACATACTTTGCATACTTCTAAATAACGTCATATCCAGATTTAAGCACAATGCTGCGATATATTTCCCTGACTCATCTTTAATACCAATCGAAGTACTTTTTACTGGGCGCCCATCGGAAAATTGGTTGGTATAATTGGCTATGATGTTCGGAAAATCTGCAGATTCAATTCTTGCATGGCCGAGTTCGGTAGTCGGCTCACCAACTTGGCGACCAGATAAGTTATTATGAATCGACAGGATTGAGTGCTCTGGATTTTTAAGGTCGTGTACAACAACCTCACAAAAAGGGGCGAATGTTTCACTAAGACCTTTTGCAATAATTTCAACTTGAGCCAGTAATGAATTATTTTTTTGATCTGACATGCAATTTCCCTTCATCTATCAAGCGTTAATCCCTAATTTTAACCTATTTTTCGTATTGCTAATAGATGAAGGGGGGTGATCATTATGAAACTAATTCTTTATAAAACTAGTTAACTACTTATGAAACTAATTGTGCAAAGTGCTGAATATCAACATTTCCACCGCTGACAATGATCCCCACGCGCTTACCTTGGAACTGTTCTTTGTGGGCAAGGGCAGCAGCATAGGACAAGCAACCTGTCGGCTCAACGATAATTTTCATGCGCTCTGCATAAAATTTCATGCGGTCAATTAGCTGTTCATCGGTTACAGTGAAAATATCATCAACCTTATTTTTGATAACTGCAAAAGTGTAGTTACCTAGATGTTGGGTTTGGGCACCGTCTGCGATAGTTTTTGGCGTGTCTATATGTACAATTTCCCCTCGACGAAATGATTGTTGTGCATCATTGCCTGCTAAAGGTTCAACCCCATAAATTAGGCAATTAGGCGATAATTGTCTGGTTGCAATGGCACACCCTGAGAGTAAGCCTCCTCCACCTAAGCAAACGAATAGGGCATCTAATTCACCTACTTCTTCAATCAATTCTTTGGCTGCTGTGCCTTGGCCAGCTATGATATCAGGGTGATCATACGGTGGAATAATGGTTAACCCCTGTTGGGCTGCGAGTTGCTGGCAAAGTACTTCTCTATCTTCTTTATAACGATCAAAACGGATAACGGTGGCCCCGTAACCTTGCGTAGCTGCTACTTTCACGGCAGGTGCATCATTGGGCATCAGAATGGTGGCCGGAATGTGTAGAAGTTGCGCCGCTAAAGCAATACCTTGCGCATGGTTACCAGAAGAAAATGCAATAACGCCTGCTTTTTTCTGCTCGGGACTCAACAAACTCAACGCATTAAAGGCTCCACGAAATTTAAAAGCCCCCATACGCTGGAAGTTTTCGCATTTAAAAAACAGTTCGGCCCCAAATTCTTTATTTGCGGTGGTTGAGGTAAGAACAGGGGTTTTATGCGCAAAACCCGCAATGCGTCGTGCAGCTGCTTCCACATCTTGAAAAGTCGGTAATATTAATTCTGACATGATATAACCCCAATGAATAATAAGTGATTAAGCAGACACTGCAACGGCTTCAATTTCTAAGGCTGCACCAAAATGCAGTTCAGCAACACCTGCGACAGCACGGGCTGGGCGATGGTCACCTATCCAATTAGCATAAACTTGGTTAAATAACGGCCAATTTTCCATATCTGCGATATAAACTCGGACTTGAACCAACTGTGCTTTACTACAGTTAACGGCATCTAAACATGCTTGTAAATTATCAAGCACAAGCAAGGCTTGCTCTTGGAATGACACGTCAATCACCGCATTGCCGAGCTTATCAACGGGTAATTGTCCTGAGATAAAAACCAAACCATTGGCAGTAACACAGTGTGAATAATGCCCTTTGGGGGCAATGAGTGTCGGTGCATTCACACACTCAATCCGTTGACTCATATTTACCTCATTATGCATAAAATACCCTAATTGGACTTTTAGTCTAATATTAGATTATATGTTTAGTCAACGCTTTTCTTCGCGAAATAAATTTGATGTAAATAACAACAAACTGTTATCAAAATTGCCATCAACATAATAAAAAGAAAAATAGAGATATAAGACAGTTAATTAAATTATTTACTGGGCAAAAGTTAATTATCAAGGTAAATCTACTGGGATATTCCTATAGGCAGAATTTAAATTGGCAGGGCAGATTGAGCGATATATCTTAATTAAAAATGATTAAGAATAATCAAATTGTGACGATATCATTAAAATGATAAGAAGTTGTTATATAAATACTTTTAGGGATATCACATGGCGAAGTTCACATTTAATCTTCTTTCAATTTTTGGGAAAAAAGAATCACCTGTTGCAGAACAATATTTACAAGAAGCGCTTTTGCCTTTGTCAGTATTAGATGAAGCATTGCCTAAAACTGTTTTAGAGTATGTGCTAGATGGAAAATCGCCAGAAGTATTGGTTCAACTAAGCCAATTAGATAACGAAAAAGCGGTTATTTTACTCGATAAACCTGGCACCGTAGATTGGTGGTGGGGGGGAAATAACTTTAACTCGAGCCAATATAATAAATTAATTCGCCAAGGAGCAAACGCAAGGCATAAATTATATTCAAAAGTGGGTGATGGCATTACTGCATCACAGATAGCCCGTTTTGCTAAAGTGTTAGCGGCGGCATGCCAAGATATCAATATCAAAGTATTAACACCTGAATTACCGTCATGGATGAGTTATTTAATGGGCGATGCTTTTGCAAAAACCTATGATAATTCGCGAGATACTAAGTTAGAACATCGAAAACATTGGCATTTTGACCTATTAACGGAAATCATCGCAAAAGAAACTGATAAACCGGCTAACACTATTTTATATATTATTTTCGACCGTCATCATTTATCCGATTATCATTATGATAACTTAAATCGGCTATTTTCCATTCCAGGTTTCAAAGCGTATTTAATCGCAGAGCAAGCATTTATTAAGCATACATTAGCCAATCATTTATCCGCTGCTGGGCAAATTCAATTAATCAACACTTTGAAGAAAGATGTTGAGCTTTATACGCTTTTCGCAGATATATTAGTTGCTTTTGCTACTAGTTCTTTAAAAACAGTACGTGCGGCTGCGGAACCGACAATGGCAATTTTACCTGCGCAATCGGTCACACAACATTTAACAAAAATTCTAACAGAGGGAACACCAAAACAGCGTACCCAAGCCGCGGATTTATTTGCCCGTATAGGGGAACACCGTGAGATATTAGAAGCTGCACTAACAACTGAAACCAATAAAACGGTACTTAAAAGTATTGAAAGTGCGATTTCGAGATTCTCAGTCATGGATACTGCCAGCCAAGTTGAAGAGACTGAGTTACCTGAACTCGTTGAATTAGAAGATACACCACTGCCTGAAAGTGCAAAAGAAATTTTAGTTAATAATTTCAATGAAATGCTGCAAAAAGCAAAAGAAAATGCAGAAAATGAAATTGAAGAAAATAAGAAACAGAAGCACAGCTACAATTGGGCGCAACGCCATTACAAAGAATTCCAAAAACTCAATGCGCAAGCTTGTTGCAAAGTGATTGATAAACTGAATTCAGGTAAAGAAATTATTACTGACCATGAATATAGCGTGGTGAAATTTAAAGAACGTATTACTAACTTGCCTGAGTTTACGTTATTCCATGCATTACGTCTGATTAGCCATAACCGAACAAATGAAGAACATTTATCCCATTATCATCTTACTCGGGAAGTTCCACCAAGAATTCTTGGGCAAATAGAATTGCGCCAATTAGAAAAAACGTTAACACAATGTCATTTTAAAAACGCAACACGATTGATTGCAGACCTTTGCTTACGCTCATATGCCAATGGGTTAGCCATTTTTAACCAGCCAGCACAAGTTTGGCCGTTTTTCATTCAACATCCAGATTTTATTGCAGAAGCATTGGGTTTAATCCCTCAACAAGAAACTCAGCGCTATTACCAAGAATATGATGCGGCGAGTGGAATTGATGTGCTTGCAATGTTGCCGACCATTCCTGCGCGATTTATTCCACGTATTATGGAGTTGGCCCTAGGGGAAAATAAAACCCATCGTCTGAGTGCGCAGAAACTACTAGAGACATTACCGAATATTCATCTTAATGCAGCAGAAGGGTTAGAATCAGGCAAACAAGAAATTCGTGTCACTGCCATTGAATGGCTGGCACGCTTAAATAATCCAGATTCATTAAAACCACTCTACGCCTTATTAAAGAAAGAAAAACGGGAAGTTGTGCGGGCGGCCTTATTAACCGCTTTGGAACAATTTGGGGAAGATATTTCTGGTTACCTTGCACCTAAAGTGTTATTAGCTGAAGCGCAAAAAGGGTTAAAAGCGAAAGCGCCTGCCAGTATGGCATGGTTTAACCTAGATTCTTTGCCGGCATTAACTTGGCAAAATAATAAACCCGTAGAAGCAGATATTATTCGCTGGTGGGTGATCCTAGCGGTTAAATTAAAAATGCCAGCAGGGAATGGGCTGCTACAACGTTATATTGGTTTGCTTTCGGTGGAGAGCCAAAAGAAACTAGGCAGTTTTATTTTAAATAGCTTTATCGGCCAAGATATTGCTGGGCCGTCATTAGAAATGGCAATGGCGGAAGCAGAACGTGATGCGCCAAAACGCTTAGCTAATTATCAAGATTGGGTGAAACGCTGGCCTGAATATTATAGTCAGTATGAAAACTATACTTTAGAACAGACATTTAATGAGATAAAAAATGAAGTTCTGCGCCGTTATTTAGGTTCCGCTATTAGTGATAAAGGAATGTTAGCCCTGATCTGTGGCATTGAAGGGCATCTTGCCGTGACCACATTGCGTAACTACATGCGTGATCACTACCAGCGCCGTGCACAAATTGAAGCCATGATTGATGCGGTTGCAACGAGTAATGACCCACTGATTATCCAACTATTATTGTCTCTTTCTCGTCGTTATCGTACCGCGTCAGTTCAGGAAAAAGCACGCGGGCTTGTTGCTCAAATTGCTGAACGTAATGGTTGGAGCGCAGATGAACTTGCAGATAGAACGATACCGACAGCCGGAATGGATGAAACAGGTATCTTGGCACTTGAATATGGTGACCGTACGTTTACTGCGAGACTGGATACTCAGCAAAAACTCGTCTTGTTTAATCCTGAAGGTAAAGAAATCAAAACATTACCTGCTGCACGCAAAACAGACAATGAAGAATTAGCTAAAGAATCTAAAAAACTATTTACTGCGAGTAAAAAAGAGCTCAAGCAAGTGATTGAACTACAAACTGCACGTTTGTACGAAGCGATGTGTGCAGAGCGCCTTTGGACAACCGCAGACTGGCAGGAATATATTCAAGCACACCCGGTGATGCGTGGGCTTATCGAAAAATTAGTTTGGATAGAAACGAAAGACAGCAACATTCTAAATGTATTTCGTCCATCAGACGATGGCAGTTTATTAAATTTAGATGACGATGAAATCACGTTATCCACTGATTCTTATGTCAAATTAGCCCATGCGGCATTGGTCAGTGAAGATGAACGGAAAGCGTGGATAGCGCATTTTAAAGATTACAAAGTGAAATTTTTATTTTCGCAGATGGAACATAAAATTCCTGAACTGGATCTGAAATTAACCGAAATTGAAGACCGTAAAGGCTGGTTAACCGACACCTATACCTTGCGTGGCGTCTTGACGAAAATGGGTTACCAACGTGGGCAAGCGGAAGATGGTGGAAGCTTTACCCATTATGCAAAACATTTCGCTAGTTTAGGTTTTTATGTCTATATCGAGTTTAGTGGTAGCTATGTGCCAGAGGAAAATATCCCAGCCGTCTTATTTTCACTAAGCTTTGAAAAATCACAACAAAGCTCATGGAACCGCAGCTATATCGAGTTAAAAGATATCCCGCCTATTTTATTAGCTGAAAGCTATGCGGATTATTTAAAAGTTGCGGATGCGTGTGCAGGTTTTGACCCTGAGTGGGAAAAGAAAACACCTTGGTAAGCGGGTTTAACGTAGGATTTTGGAATGACTAAAAATAAAACAACACAAGGGAATGTTCTGCGTGAAAGCGCAGAAATTCGTTTTGCCGATGAATTGGCACGTTTAACCGAAGCGGATAAACAAAACCCGAAACCACAAGGGTGGCTGCGTTCACCTCGTGCCGTTAGGCAATTTATTTTAGGTGATGAATCACTCAATATTTCTGCAAAGTTTTTCGGTGATGATGCTTTGGTTGACCGTGCAATTGTGACGTTATTAGGTAAGCAAGGACTAATGCTAGTAGGGGAACCCGGGACGGCAAAATCCATGTTATCTGAATTATTAGCTGCTGCAATTAGTGGTGATTCAGGTTTAACCATTCAAGGAACCGCGGGCACAACAGAAGATCACATTAAGTACTCATGGAATTATGCATTGTTATTGGCGGAAGGCCCGACGGAGAAAGCACTGGTTAGTTCGCCGTTATACCAAGGTATGCAAGAAGGTAAAATTGTGCGTTTTGAAGAGATCACACGCTGCCCCCCTGAAATACAAGATGTGCTGGTGAGCTTGATGTCAGAAAAGCAAATGATGATCCCTGAAATGAAAGACAATGCACGGATCAGCGCGAAACAAGGCTTTAATTTAATTGGTACAGCAAACTTGCGTGATCGCGGTGTTCATGAGATGTCATCAGCACTAAAACGCCGATTTAATTTTGAAACCGTGCGGCCAATCCAAGACCCTGCATTTGAAATTGAACTGATTAATAAGCAATTAGCCACAGAGTTAGCTGACCTGAACGGCCAAGTGGCAATCCCAAGCAACGTGATCGAACTGTTGGTTACGACATTTCAAGAATTGCGCTCAGGAAATACTAAAGATGGGGGCAATATTAAAACGCCAGACGCGGTTATGTCGACAGCCGAGGCCGTTAATATTGCTTATGCATGTGCGCTTGAAGCTCATTACTTAGGCGATGGTACGCTCAATGCAGGAGCAGTTGCACGGCAGCTCATCGGTGTGGTTTTAAAAGATAACCCTGATGATATTAAACGGATGCGTTATTACATTGATAATGTCGCGAGAGAAAGGGCAAAACATAGCCAAGACTGGAAAGCTTTTTTTGATGCATCGAGGGCATTTTGGCAATAAGTTTTCATAACAAGGGTAGAGCCGCTATGGTTCTACCCACTTATTGTCACGATGATTAAATCAGCAAAGGCCATTCAAGGCGAATAACCCTTAGGGAAATCAGCGGTGAGCTTGCTATCTATATCTTTACCAGAACGCATTGAAAATGCATTACACGACAGGCAACAACTTGAATCAGCCGGTATCTACTTTGCACCTATTCGGCATCATAGTCCCGCATGTGCATACAGCACGCTGTCTTTGATTGAACAAATCAAACCTGACTATGTTTTAATCGAGGGACCTGATAGTTTTAATGAACTACTGACGAGCTTATTACATCATGATACCCAGCCACCCGTCGCCATTATGGCGCAAACAGAATTAAAACCGACACAGACAGATGATAAAAGTGACGCTGTCACTCGCTCTGCCTATTTCCCATTCTGTGAGTATTCCCCTGAATGGCAGGCTTTACAAATAGGTCAGCAATACCAAGCCCAGCTACGTTTTATTGACTTACCATGGACAGCGCAAGTTAATGAAGACGAAGCTAATGATATGCAATCTCAAAGTTTGCAGAAAGAGCGTTACTTAGTACATAGCTTATTTATTAGCCAGCTTGCGAAGAAAAGTGGTTGCCGTGACCATGATGAATTATGGGAACAAATTTTTGAATTAAGAACGATTGAACAACTGGCAGATTGGCCTGCATTTTTTATGGACAGCTTTATATGGTGTGCATTGGCACGACTTGATTATGAACCCCAAGTCCTTGAGTCAGAAGGTTCTATACAGCGTGAGCAATATATGCAAGCACATATCCAAACCATTAAAGCCCAACATCCACAGGCTAAAATTGTGGTGGTAACGGGGGGCTTCCATACCCTTGCTCTTCTTGAAGGGTTGGAAGTGGCTCACAAACAACAATTTAAGCTTTCTGCGGCACAACAAAAAACGTTTATCCAACAGCAAAAACTGGGTGAACAAGACAAGGCTTGGTTCATTCGCTATAGCTATGACAAACTCGATGCATTAAATGGCTATGCATCAGGAATGCCGTCCCCTGCATTTTACCAACAATCATGGTTGTCATTGTTACAACAACGCCAAGCGCAGATGGCGGGAGATAACCAGCCTACGCAAGCTTATCGAAATCGTCTAGGTGTTGCCTATCTTTCTAAAGTTGCGCATGTTTTACGTGAAAAGCAATTTGAAGCTGCTCCTGGTTTTTTATCGGTTAAACTGGCCGCAGAGCAAAGCATTCGTCTTGCTGCCTTTCGTGGGCATGCCGGACCTGGGCGATATGATCTGTTAGATGGGTTACAAAGTGTTTTTATCAAAGGTAGCTTAGATGAAAGCCAAATTGAGCTTTGGCAGGAAATAAAAACCTGTTTCTCTGGCTTTTTACTCGGGAAAATCCCCAAAGGGACAGCAACGCCTCCGTTGGTCACTGAAACTTATGAAATAGCAAAAAGTTTTCGTTTCAAGCTTGATGACACCTTAAGTAAAGTGAGTCGCTTAGATGTCTATCGTAATCAACAACATCGTGCGCGTAGCCGATTCCTACATTTATTAGCATTTCTTGATATCCATTTTGCGAAGCATCTGTCTGGGCCAAACTTTTTGTCTGGTAACCAAATGGATTTATTGTTTGAAGAGTGGCAATACGCGTGGACGCCCAATGTTGAAGGGGAATTGATTGCCTTATCGGAACAAGGAACACAATTAAAAACTATCGCGCTAAACCGTTTGTTTGAAATGGAAAGAAACCTAGAACAGCAAGGCGTTAGTCGTTCAAGCCAAAGTGCGGTCGCATTACTTATGCAGGCTGCATTAATTGGGCTGCATCAACGGATGCCTGCATTGTTTTCTTTGTTGGATGGCTATATTCAACAGGATGCAAAGTTTGAATCCTTGATAGCTTGTGGTCATAAGCTTGTTCATCTGTGGCGAGGGCGCCAATTCTTTGATATTGAAGATGGTTTTGCTATCGAATCACGTTTAGATGCCCTGTTGCAACAAGCGTTTTATTGTTTTGCACAAATTACACAAGGGGATGAACAGCAGCAGGAACACCATTTTTCAGCATTACTTGCTTGCCGTGAATTAATCACTTTTATGCCTGAAATTAATAAAAATCATGATTATAGCATCGATTTTTATCATGAATTAGACCGCTGTGAAGGGCAGTTAAACCATGCGCCTCTTTTAAAAGGTGCCGTTGATGCTTTGCGTTACCTTGGGGCGAAAATTGATGAAACCATCTTGATAGAGGAAATTAAACGCGCGTTCAGCACCGGTAGTGATCCCGAAATGGCAATTGGCTATTTTATTGGTGTGATGCGAACTGCACCCGAGTTAGTCTTACGCATACCATTACTCATTGATATGTTAAATCAGTTACTTAGTGAATGGGATGAAGGGCGTTTTATTCAGGTTTTACCTGATTTACGGTTTGCGTTTAGCCAGCTAACACCTAAACAAAATGCACAAATGGCACAATATGTGGCACAAGACTTAGCGATTGAGGCAAAAGAGCTCACACTGCACCAAACAGAATTTAATGAACAACAAATGATGCAAGTGATTCAACTCGAACAACAATTACAAAGCCAGCTCACTGAATTAGGGTTACAAAATTGGCTTATTAGCACTCAGGAAGGCAAATAATGAGTCAGAAAAATGTCACATTAACCCCTGAACAGCTTCAATTGGCTAAGCGCTGGCGTTTAATACTTGGGCAATATGCCGATAATGCACTTGGTCAGGCCGTCTTTAGTGCTGAAGAGTTAAAAATAGAACGCTCTTTGGACTTTTTATATCGTCGGGAATACCAACGCCGAGGTTTAAAGCAAGAAGCTGGGCGCCATGGTTCCTTAGATGCTTCTCAATTAACGGCGGTTAATTGGTTAAACCAAGCGCGTAAATTGTTCCCCAATAGTACCTTTGAGCGAATGCAATCCCAAGCATTAGAACGTTATGAGATCAGTAGCTTATTAAAGGACCCACAAGCGCTAAATGCCATGGAGCCAACAAAATCTCTCGCAAAAGCGTTGTTAAGCCTACGCGGGAAGATGAACGAAGAAACCCGTGATGCCGTCAAAAATATTATACGCAAAGTGGTGGATGATATTTTGAGTCAAATGCGTAACCAATTTCGTCATGCATTAACAGGGCGGCGTAACCGTTTTCGACGCTCACTGGTACCAAACAGCCGTAATTTTGATTGGCGAGGAACTATTGCTGCCAACTTGAAGAATTATGATAAACAAAATCAACGGTTAGTGATAAAAACGCCTCACTTTAATTCTCGTCAACAACAACACTTACCGTGGGATGTGATCCTGTGTGTGGACCAGAGTGGCTCAATGGCGAGTTCTATTATGTATGCGGCTGTATGCGCGAGTATATTAGCGGCATTACCGACAGTACGTGTATCTTTAGTGATTTTTGATACTCAAGTGGTTGATTTAAGCCATCTTGCTCATGATCCTGTTGAAGTGTTAATGACTGTGCAATTGGGGGGCGGAACGGATATCGCTAAAGCTATGCAATATTGCGAAAGTTTAATCCGCAACCCAAAACGTACCGTGATTAGCTTAATCAGTGATTTTGAAGAGGGTGGCGCACTGAATCATTTACTCAATTGCACACAACGCCTACATAGCCAACAAGTGAAGTTATTGGGTCTAGCGGCGTTGGATGATGAGGCACTGCCCGTTTATGATCCAGACATTGCCCAAAAACTCGCAGATAGAGGGATGCATGTTGCTGCATTAACACCGGAACATTTTGCACAATGGTTAGCAGAGGTCATGCAATGAGTTGGCAAAACAGTTACTTACAGTATGACGACGATGCATTAGCCGTATTTGCGAATGTGGGGTTACTTCGACGTGCACGTAAAGACGTTGAAAACCAAAAGGTTAACCCAACAGACTTAGACGCTGGAACATTCACGAGTGATGGGCAACGTGTTTCTTTAGATGCGCAAGGGATCCAAAAAGCTACTTGTGATTGCCCAGCAACGGGGTGTTGTAAACACATTTTAGCGGCCGTTTTGTGGGTACAATCGAATGCAACCACAGAAATTGATTCAGCGAAACCGATAGCCAGTGAAACGGTGCTAAGTGAGTTATTAGCATTGTTACCAGAAAGCCTAATCAAGCAAGCTTCTAAGCCTGATATGCGTTTAGCGTTTAGGTTTATACAGGAGTGGCAAGAAAAAGAATTAGTTTATGAAGCGCAATCGAATCAGTTAAAAATTATTCTACCAGAATATGATGAGCCAATTATTTATATGCGTGGTAGTGGTTTGCAGGGCATGATTTCGTCACTACCCGAAAAACAAAAAAATGCGGTTCATCTCGCTATTATTGCAAAATTAATGCTTCAGCATGGCCAAGAGTGGCATTGGCCTGAGGAATTAACCGCAAGTCAAACTCATCAACAGGCGCTTAGCCAAGATGATAAAATGGTGATGAGTTCAATAGAACAATTCATTCAGGATATGTTACGACAAGGGTTATCGCATATTAGCCAAAGCAGTGCTAGCCAGTTGCAATTACTGAATATGTCAGCGCGTGCGGAAGGGTTGCCTCGCTTAGCCAATTATATGAGACGCCTTAGCCAGCAAGTCAGGCGGTTAGCTGATAAGCACTTTACAATGGATGAAGGGCAAGTTTTAAGGTTGATAGCTGAAATATCAGCTTATTTGCATCAATTATTAGTAGCAAATGAACATCAGCTTATTGAGCTCAAAGGGTTGCAAAGACGGCAGTATAGCAATCACCCCATGGAATTTGATTTATTGCCTATCGATGCAAATTGGTGGAAAACCGAAAGTGGTGCGATTGGTGCTACATTGAGCTTTTGGGATCGACAAAATAAAAAAATCATTCAATGCACGCAAGGTCGTAGTAATAACCTTGACCCAACGTTTAATCGACAAAATGTTTGGCAAACACTGGCGTTATGGAAACATACCGCCGAGAGTTTGATGAAAACTCCCTTTAAATTGCATTCACCACGGGTATCAGAGGAGGGGAAATTATCAGCTAGTGGCGAAGGCTATGCCGTTAGCAGTCAAGAAAATGGGATAACAACCAATGATTACCTTAACATTAAAGCTGAATTTGGTTATACCGATTGGCAGTTAGCGGCGAATGAGTTGCCAACACTCACACAAGACAACAGGTTTTCCCCCGTTTTATTGCATATTGATGACTATGAGCCGCTTTATTGGGATGAAACAGAACAATGTGTCTTATGGGCGGTGACTGACTCACAAAAAAACCGAGCATTTTTACGGTTAAACTGGCAAGGGAGTGATGACCATAAAATTGAAGAATTGCGTTTTATTACAAAACAGCAATGGCCAATTTGTGCTGTTACGGTGCAGGTAAATCATTCGCAAGAGGCGATTCAGTTGGTACCTAAAACGCTATGGTTAAAAAAGGAACACGGCATTGAGTTGTTTTACTTAGACTTTGAAAGTACACCACGTAAGAAGCAACGTTCCGGTTTTTTTAATAAAATTATCGAATATATGGCGAAAAAACAGCAAAAAAGCCAAGCTTTTGTGCCTGAATTAACGTTAGCTAGCCAACTTGTTCGGCCGATACTTTCAGTACTAGAAACGCAAGCGTGTACAGGAAGGCAATGTTTATCCCAAACTCAACAAAATGAAATCGCGTATGTCATTAGAACGCTTGAGGATTTGGGGGCTCTTTGGTTGGCTAATCAGTTTAAGCCATTGATTACCTCCAGTGACTTACAACCCCAAGTACTATTACAGTTAGTTTATTTATGTGACCGTTTTGAAAGGTTACAAATGCCATTGCCTTTTCAATTCAATGAATAATACGAGGGGGAGATATTTCCCCTCGTATTATGCTCAAGACAGCGTGTTATTTTTCATTAGGCTCAAATGACGCTAAGAATGTCCGCAATAACTGATTCAATGCTTGTTGCTCTTGTGATGACAATTTAGCAACGAGGAGAGCTTGGTTTTGTGTATGTACTTCAATAAGTTGGTTGATTAGCGTTAAGCCTTCAGTTGTTAATGAAACCAAAAAACCACGGCCATCATCCGGGTTGGTATGGCGGCTGACTAACCCCGCTTTTTCTAATTGGTCTATTCGGTTAGTCATTGTCCCCGATGTGACCATCAACGTTGAGAGCATTTCCCCTGGGCTTAGCGTATAGGGAGCTCCTGCACGGCGCAAAGTTGCAAGTACATCAAAACTTGAACGGTTAAGGCCAAATTGAGCGAAGACCTTTTCCATTTCCCGAGTTAAGTGGTACGCGACATTACCCAACCGGCCAATTAATCCCATTGGGCTAATATCGAGGTCAGGGCGTTCTCTTTCCCACTGTTGAGTGATTTTATCTATTCTATCCATAGGTAAATAATGGCGGCTATTTATCTTGACGTCAAGGTAAAATGCACATATCTTGAGGTCAAGATAAATTAAGAGAAGAGAAATATGGGGCGTATAACAGTTTTAGGATTGACAGCATTGGCACCGATTGTATGGGGAAGCACATACTTAGTGACAACGGAAATGTTACCCGCAGGGATACCATTAACATTGGCGGTATTGCGCGCTTTACCCGCAGGGTTACTATTGATACTCGTGCTGCGAAAACTTCCCGAGGGTATTTGGTGGTTACGTGTGGTGATATTAGGTGTTTTAAATTTTTCTTTATTTTGGTGGTTACTGTTTATTGCTGCGTATCGCTTACCTGGTGGTGTAGCTGCAACGGTTGGCGCCGTACAGCCATTAATTGTCCTATTTTTAAGCCGCTGGTTGTTAAATAACCGCTTATCTGCAGTATCCATTATCGCATCAATAGCGGGGGTATTCGGGGTGGCAATATTACTTTTAACACCGAATGCCGCCTTAGACCCTCTAGGCATCGTTGCAGGGTTAGCAGGCGCATTTTCAATGGCCGCAGGGACGGTTTTGAGTCGCCGCTGGCAGCCACCAGTGAGCGCTTTAACCTTTACTTCATGGCAATTAACGGCGGGAGGCTTAGTTTTATTACCATTTGCCATTATGTTTGAACCAGCTTTGCCAGCGTTGAGCCCTTTAAACTTAATCGGGTTGGGGTATCTAACGCTTATTGGGGGAGCATTGACTTACGCCTTATGGTTCCGTGGGCTTGCAATATTAGGCCCAAGTTCAGTTGCGTCACTGGGTTTCTTAAGCCCTGTGAGTGCAGTGGTTTTGGGGTGGTTTTATCTCAATCAACAACTTAGCACCTTGCAATTTATTGGTATGGTTGTCATTTTGCTCAGTGTGTGGGCGAGCCAACGAGCGGAAACAAGAAAAGTCACTTTAGCTTATCAACGTTAAAGGTATTTTGATGGTTGCTTATTTGTTGTGCTAAGCAACCTTTTTTCCTGTGTTAATATCCATTAGAGTATTCACTTGGATTATAAAAAAGTGACTAGTGACTAATATGTTATTTCCTGATGAAGATAATATCGTACAAATTGCACCAGAGGCTTTTTTACTCAAAGGTTTTTTACTGGGGCAAAGTGATGCATTATTGCAGTCATTAAGCAACGTTATTACTGCTAATCCATTAAGGCATATGGCAACACCCAATGGTTATCAAATGTCGGCAGCAATGACTAACTGCGGCGACTGGGGTTGGGTGACAGATAAAAAGGGTTATCGTTACAGTCAGCGTGACCCTGTCACGAATCAGCCGTGGCAACCTATGCCTATTTCGTTTGTTCAATTGGCAACTTCAGCAGCGAGTACCGCTGGCTTCGAACATTTTATCCCTGATGCTTGCTTAATTAACCGGTATGCAGTTGGCGCTGCAATGTCATTGCACCAAGACAAAGACGAAGCTGATTTCACTCATCCAATTGTTTCTTTTTCTTTAGGGCTACCCACAATATTTGATTTTGGTGGGGCAACCCGTGATGCGCCTAAAATCGCTGTTTATTTAGAACATGGGGATGTCTTGGTATGGGGCGGTCGGTCACGGTTAAATTATCATGGAGTACGTCGTATTAAATCAGGTGTACACCCGTTGTTAGGGCCTTACCGCTATAACTTGACGTTTAGGCGTTCTCAACCTTAAATTCGCCTTTTACAATATTCCAATTTATCAATTAAATAGACCATGAATGACTTAATATTTCATCTCAGTAGATTAAATAATACTAATCGTTAAATTTAGTATTTATATAGAAAAAATATCATTGAATAATAAATTAGATGCACCTATAAATGATGGTTATAAATTAATATAACTAGGTATTGGTAGGTAAGTGAATGTATAGCTTTTTAAATGATTATAATGAAATAGCTCACCCTGCAGTTATGCAGACTTTAAATGATTTATCAGGGAAACGTTTCAAAGGTTATGGCACTGATGAGGTTTGTAGCAGGGTTGCAGCTCAAATTAGATTGAGAATTGGCCAACCTAGTGCTGATATTCATTTCTTTAATGGCGGTACAATTACTAATCTGACAACGATTTCCCACGTTTTACGACCTCACCAAGCGGTTATCACCGTAGATAGTGGGCATATCGCCGTTCATGAAACGGGGGCAATTGAAGCGACAGGACATAAAGTTATTACTGTTGACTCACCATCAGGAAAACTCGCACCAGAGCATATCATCAAGGTGCTGTCTGAACATAATGATGAACATACTGTCCAGCCTAAGCTTGTTTATATCAGTAATTCAACCGAAATTGGCACTGTTTACCGTAAACAAGAGTTAGTTGCGCTACGCGAGGTTTGTGACGCTCATAACTTACTGTTATTTATGGATGGTGCTCGCTTGTCTTCTGGTTTAATGTCGAAATATAGTGATTTAACCATTGAAGATGTCGCGAAGTTGACCGATATTTTTTACATCGGTGGAACGAAAATAGGTGCATTAACTGGGGAGATTTTGGTGCTTGTAAACCCTGCATTGCAATCAGATTTCCGTTTTAGTATTAAGCAAAAAGGTGGGCTACAAGCAAAAGGTTGGCTGCTCGCCGCCCAGTTCGAACCACTGTTTAATGATGATTTGTATTTTAAATTGGGAAGTCATCTTAATGAGATGGCATCACAACTCGCTTCATTTTTTGCTGAAAAGGGATTCCAATTTCTTGCGCCCGTAGAGTCAAACCAAGTTTTCGTTATTTTCCCAAATGCACTGGCGAATAAATTATTAACACACTATCAGTTAAGCTTAATTTGTAAGCCGACACCGGAAACCACGTGTATTCGTTTTTGTACCTCGTGGTCAACAACTCAGCAAGATGTAGACAAATTAAAGCAGACTTTCCAAGCTTTACTTTAGGTAATTATCATCCCAGTAAATATTTCCGATATTTCGCCTATATTTATTGGGTTTTATTTATCATGATAGTGGCTTATTGATGACGTTAATGAGCAATTTACCATGCCTTGGACTTTTTCCCATCCTGCAGTCGTTTTTCCGATAAAACAAAGTCGATTTGGGCATTTTTTAAGCTTACCTGCCTTAATTTTAGGTAGCCTAAGCCCAGATCTATTTTATTCAATGATGTGGTACTCGGCAGCCACTACGGCTCATGACTTGATAGGCTGGTTATATACTGGCTTACCATTATGTTTACTCATCACTATTTTTGTACAAAAAAGTGTTTTTTATCTCCACTATGCTGTGCCATTTCCCTTGAAAAACAGGAGTGTAGGTTCATTTCGACAATTTTGTATTGTCGTGCTTTCCTTTTATATCGGTGCGGCAAGCCATATTATCTGGGATGCTTTTACTCATCAGTCAGGGGCTTTTGTTCGGCACGCTGAGTTTTTGCAGCTTGTCGTATTTAACATGACGGATAGCCAAGAAATTGCTATTTATAAATTACTGCAACACCTTGGCTCTTTATTGGGAGCGTTGTACTTGTTGATAAAATACACGCAGTACTACCGTCGGCAATCTGCAATTCAGCAGCAAGAGTATGCGAAAAAGTTAATGGCATTACTCAAGATTGCCATTGTTTCAGGATGTATTTCCTTACCATTTGCCTATAAATTAGCCATGAAAGGGGATGTATTTAGTTTCAATCGCTTTGTATATTTAGAACTAACACTACTAGTTCCTGTTTTTTTTACAGCAAGTATATTGTTTGCACTGATAAAATATCAGCGCCAGCGAAAGGCCACGCAAAGTTAGCCTTTTGTGAGTAACAACCCTGATAACATGATATCGATGGCAGCGATACTTTTCTTTAATCGCTGTTGACTATCACTTTGTGAAATCCAATATGCTGCTTCAGCGAGACCGCCATTAATTAAAAAAGCCAATGCATGGGTATCAATATCTTTAATAATGCCTTTTTTGGCAAGCTCATAAAGTAAGCGTTCAATCTGTTCGGTACACTGTAAGTTTGATTTAGCTAAAAAATCGCCTAATACAGCTTTCGCGTCACGCAAAATAATTTGTTGGTATTCGGGCTCTAATGCCATTTCTAAGTAAGCATGACAGCGTTGACAGAAACTGTTCCATAAGTCTTCAGTATGGCGAGTAATTCCTTGTAACCGTGCGTTCATTTGTGAGTCGATTTGCTCAACAACGGCAGTAAATAAGCCTTGTTTGTCGCCAAAGTGGTGGTAAAGGGCACCGCGTGTGAGATTAACGCTTGCTGCAATTTCATCCATTGAAGTTTCTGCATAGCCGAGTCGGCTAAAGTGCTCTCGTGCTGTAGTTAGCAAATTTGCACGTGTTTCCGCCATTTGCGCTTGTGTTCTTCTTGCCATTAAAAACCTCTTACATACATGGCGTATAATTATTTACATTCAATGTGTATGATTATATCATAATTATACATACGTATCGTATGTATAATTAAATTTCATTTTGGAGTTCATATGATAGGTCGCTATCAGCAGTTATTTCAGGCAAAAGAAAACCAGCACTTTGTGATAGCAGGGTTATTGGCACGTTTAGCGTTACCAATGATGGGGATCGGGATCATTACCCTGTTAGCACAATTGAAAGGGAGCTATACCTTGGCAGGGCTTGTTTCTGCAACTTTTGTATTAACTTATGCGTTGCTATCTCCACAAGTCTCCCGCTTAGTGGATAAATTTGGTCAATTTCGCGTCTTGCCGGTGGTAACTGCTGTCAGTGTACTCGGTGTTTTTATTATCATCATCACTACGTGGTTATCATTACCCGATATCGGCTTATTTATCGGGGCACTGTTAACGGGAGCAATGCCAAGTATGTCTGCCATGGTAAGGGCAAGGTGGACAGCACAGTATAAAGATCAGCCCGTATTACAAACGGCGTATTCATTAGAAACCGTATTTGATGATGCGACTTTTATTGTTGGCCCACCGTTATCTGTCGGGATCAGTGTTGCTTTATTTCCTCAAGCGGGTTTACTGGTTGCAGCAATTCTACTCGCTGTGGGGATGGCTTTGTTTATTTCACAACGCAGCACTGAACCTAAAGTAGTTGTATCTGATTATCTTGTAATCCCGAATAAATCAATTATTTCAATGGTTGGATTGCAGTTATTGATTGTTTTGATGATTGCTTTAGGTGTGATTGTTGGCAGTGTGGATATCTTGAGTGTCACTTTGGCTCAATTACAACAGCAACCGGCGATGGCCAGTTTAGTGTTATCGGCCTATGCAGTCGGTTCATGTGCAATGGGGATCGTATTTGGAGGGTTAACCTTTAACACACCTTTGCCACGCTTACTCTTCCTCAGCGGCTTAATGACGTTTCTTTCTATTGTGCCAATGTGGTGGGTCGTAGGGGTTTATTCTTTATCTGTGGTGGTGTTTATTTCCGGGTTGTTCTTTGCACCGACGATGATCATTGCGATGACATTAGTTGAGAAAATTGTTCCACAAAATAAATTAACAGAAGGAATGACCTGGTTACTTGCTGGGTTAAATATCGGTGTTGCAATTGGTGCAATGTTAACGGGTAAAATGGTGGATACCTACGGCTCTTACGCAGGCTACGCCGTTGCTATCTCTGGCGGTGTTTTAGTTTTAATTTCAACATGGTTGAGTTACTTACGCGATAAAACCCAACAAAAAGTAGCAGTTGAATGCGAAAATGGCCATTAAAAACAACGAAAAAATAAACCATGTAGTGATAAAATCATAAAAAATAATTTAATGAGGTAACCTTAATGTACTCTCCAGTATTTCGAGCGGCCACACTCGGTGATGTTGACTCCTGTTATGCGATTGAAGTCGAATCCTATGAAGGGGATGAAGCGGCAACAAGAGAAAAAATAGCCACGCGTATCCAACAATATCCAGACGGTTTTTTATGTATGGAATTAGCTGGAGAAGTGGTTGGTTTTATTAATGCGGGTTGTGCATGGGAGGTTGTGATGTCTGATGAGGAATTTAAAGAGCTCATTGGACATGACCCAAAAGCACCGAATGTCGTTATTATGTCAGTGGTCGTGCATCCCAAATATCAAGGTAAAGGTTATTCGTCCTTACTGATGAAAACATTTATTAATTCCATGAAGGAGAAGAATAAAGAAACAATTCATCTTATGTGCAAAGAACGCCATATTGACCTGTATAAGCACTTTGGCTACCAATATGTTAAACCGTCAGAATCCGATCATGGTGGAATGACGTGGCATGAAATGGTGATGAAATTGTAAAATGTATTTTCTTAAGCCTGTGATTTTGTTGTCTGGTATCATATCTCATTATATATAATCACTATTTGGGAAATCATAATGATAATTTGGGTAGATGCGGATGCATGTCCAAAAGTAATTAAAGAGGTTTTATACCGTGCAGCAGATAGAGAAAAAGTGCAAATAACATTTGTTGCAAACCAGCGTTTAACGGTACCTCCTTCACCTTTTTTAAAAACTTTACAGGTACCTGCAGGGTTTGATGTGGCTGATAATGAAATTGTGTTGCGAGCCCAAAAAGATGATTTAGTGATCACAGCAGATATTCCATTAGCCGCAGAGGTTATAGAAAAGGGCGCGAATGCATTAAACCCTCGAGGAGAACGCTATAGCGAAGCTACCATTCGTGAGCGCCTTAATATTCGTGATTTTATGGATACCATGAGAGCCAGTGGCATCCAAACGGGTGGGCCTGCAAGTTTAAACCAGAAAGACAGGCAGCAATTTGCTAATGAATTAGATAAATGGTTGTTGCAACGTAAAAAATCATTAGCGTCATCATAAGCCAGCACATTTTCTGATTTAAGCTCAGAAAATGTGCATAGTAAAACAGAATTACTCTCTATGCCGTGACTATAATGGTTAACCTTAAATTTTTGAAGAAAAATAATGGATCCATTACACAGCATTATCATCACGCTATTCTTATTTATACTGACCTTTTTTAATCCTGGGGCAAATTTGTTTATTGTGGTGCAAACCACATTAAGCTCAGGTAAAAAAGCGGGGTTAACCTGTGGCTATGGCGTGGTATTAGGCAATGCCATTTATTCAGGTCTCGGTTTATTTGGTTTGGTCACATTAATGGCGGAATTCGGCTCATTATTCTCACTCATTAAAATTCTGGGTGGTTTATATTTGCTTTATTACGCAGTGAGTGTTTTCAATAACAAAACACAACTCAATCTGTCCACCGAAAATACCATGGAAAGTTTTCCATCAGGTGTCTACTTTAGGCGGGGTTTGATTTCTGATTTATCAAACCCACAAACCGTTTTATTTTTTATGAGTATTTTTTCAACGACTATTTCCCCATCAACACCATTATGGACTAAGTTAGTTATTTGGATGGGAATTGTTGTTGCATCACTAATTTGGCGGATAATTTTATGCCAAACATTCTCTTTAACCTCTGTGCGTAGAACTTATTCACGCGTTCATAAAGTTGTCGGCAAAGGCGTCGGGCTAATTCTTGGAGGATTGGCTACAAGGTTGATTTACCAAGGGGTTAGCGAGCTGGTAGTAAAAAAATCACCATTCTAGGTTTTATAATCATGTTCAAGCCATTACGATATAAAATAGCCTCAGACTCCATACGATGAGGCTATTTGTGGTGAAAGAAAATGCATCATTGTTGATCAGTTAGCCAATGTTCAACTTCTTTATAATTACCACGGAAAATGATGCGATGCTGCTTTTTACTTAATTGATAGCAATACATTGGGTCATAGTATTCATTCAACAATGGAATTAACCACGAAAAATGTGTTTGGGTATCACCGGTTGTTTTTTGGTCTGCTAAAGCAAGATCAAGTAAATGGGTTAATTCGATTGTCCGCTGTGAGCCTAAACGTTTGCGAATGGCTAATAGGCCATGGTGCAGATAGTCACTATATTCCTGCCAGCCTCGCTCAAAACCAAAAGTTGCTAAAAAATCTTGCGTCATACGATCAAAATATTCATATTTTAAACGCTCAAGACGTAGCTCAAAGGGGTCTTCAATAATAGCGATTGGCGCTTTTTCCATTTGTGTGCGTAGTTCAAGAGGTAGGCTATTTGCACCAATGGCACGTCCCTCATCTTCCAGTACCCAATGTTGACAGTATTGGGCTTTCTTCAATAAAGCGACCGCTAAGTAATTTTCAAACGTGGCTTGGGAGTGTTGTTGTTGTAATGTACGGCCAAAAGAAGAACCTCGGTGATGTGCGAGACCTTCTAAATCAATTCCGTTCGCGAGTTGATGGACTAAAGTGGTTTTACCATTACCGGTACAACCGCCCACTAAAACGATAGGCCGCTGAACCAGCTCATTGACGGCATCAATTGCAGTTTGTCGCAATGCTTTATAACCACCGTTAATAAGAGGGTATTCAATTCCCACCTCTTTTAGCCACGATTGCACGATATGGGAGCGCATTCCACCACGCGCACAGCAAATATAACCATGGGTATTTTGTTGGCAGGCTTCTTTCCACGCTGTGATCCGCGCAATTTTAATATCACCACTGACAAGTTGGTGGCCTAACTCAACGGCTTTAGTAGAACCTTGTTGTTTATAGCATGTACCAACGGCAGCACGTTCATCATCATTCATCAACGGAAGGTTAATCGCATTAGGCATCGACCCTTGTTGAAATTCGATAGGAGCTCTGACATCGATGAGTGGTGTGTCAGTAGTTAAGATTTGGCGAATATTTTGCGAAGACGAGGTTAATTCCATAATAACAGCGAGATTCTTTAAAGTTGCAATGAGGTTACTATACTCTTAATCCTATTGCTTGGCATTAATGTTAGGCTTAAAACAATGGTTAGTGTTTTATTGCCTAATAATGATATATTGTTGTTAGGTATTTTAATATGAGTAAGGGGTAATACAATGAAGATGTTAACGATTCAAGAAATGACCGAAACTCAAAAAATCCAAGTGCGTACAAGGCTTGCTCAAGAAAGGAAAAAACTTGGCCGTGAATTAACAAATTCCGAGCAGAGCAAAGTAAGAAAACAAATCATTACCGAAATATCTCAAGAAGTCGAAAAGCAAACGAAAAAATTACGTGCAGAAAAGAAAAAAGATAAGTTAGTTCCCAGCGATGCAAGTTACAGTTGGTCTTCTCAAAATCATAAAAGAGGGTATCGCTAATTTTTAATCAGAGTGTTCCGCTAGTGATTTGCATTAAGTAATTGTAATTTTACGCTATTCAAATCATTAAAAGACCTCAAAAATGAAAAAGATTGCGTTATTATTATTGTTATTCAGTAGTTTTACTGTCGCAAAATCTAATTATCATGGGAAACCATCCCGTAATGATTCTGTTGTTGTGCATGTTTGCGCTTTATCTCCTTTTTCTAATTTCTATGCAGAAGCTGCAATGTCTGAACAAACAGCGCGACACAAAACCTCTCGACGCTGTGAATTAGGGCAAGGGCAAGGCAGTATTTTCTGTAAAGCTCAAGATGCGAAATGCAGCACCAGTAAATTATCGTTTGGTGATCAATATATTGAAGAAAGCCTAATTGTTTACGCTAAATCGTGGCAAAAGGGCGATTATATCGAAGTATTTGACGATATTCCGTATCTTTCCCGTCACCATTTCTCAGATAAAATAGCCTCTTATACTATCCCTGACGGCTGGATTGTCCGTTTTTACGAAGGCGATAATTATACAGGAAAATACCATACAGAGATGGGCGGTTCGCACAATACGCTAGGATATAGCCAAAAAACTCGCTCAATCAAAATTATGAAACGACATTAAATATTAATAATGGACTCTTTAAGAAACAATTGTTTAAGTTATTCGTGAAAAAGATATTTATCTTCGGGAGGGTGAAGAGGTTCTATTCAATAACCTCATCACCCTGATAGGATAATTCACATTTCCCTTTCTTCAACATCTAAAAAAACAGAGCATGGTAGTATAAGTTGTCGATTGTTATTGCTGGTGGCTCTATTGTTCTCTTTTTTTATTGACGGCTAGATTGAAATTAACTTTTTTATTCTGATTACGGATATGTTCTTTAATTTCTTTCTCTAATAGCGGTAAATCACCCGTACGAATTTTATCTAATAGCACATGGTGTTCTTGGATAATTTCTTCCATTGGCTTAGTGAATGTTGATATTCCAATAATAATAGTGAGTTGTTTTGCCACATTTTCCCATAAAGACGTTAATGTCTTATTACCGCTTAGTTCACATAATGTACGATGAAAATGGACATCGCTTAAAGAAAAAAGATAGCTATCTTCGAGTGTTGCCGCTTTGGTCATTTGATTAATGCATTCTGTTAACTCAGTGACACATTGCGTATCTAAATGCTTTTTCTGATAAATAAATCGTCTAACGGCATGTAATTCTAATAGAACTCTTACCTCTATAAGCTCATCAAGACGCGCTTCAGAAACGGGAGCCATGCGAATACCTTTAAAAGGCTCGTTGATAACAATACCTTGGCTTTCGAGAACGCGAAGAGCTTCTCTAACTGGAACGCGGCTTACGTTCATTTTTTCAGCTATTTCTTTTTCAACAATACGATCACCGGGCAAAATATAACCACGAGTGGCAGCTTCAACCAACCTGTCAACTACATCGTCAGTCAGTGTTCTTGCTTTAATAGGCTGCCAGTAATCGTCTTTTGCCGTTTTATCTAAAAAAAGATTTTTTTTACTATCAGTCATCGTGAATGCCTATAAAATTTTTATTAATCAAGTAGTAATGATTTTAGTTATTCAAAATTTGCTCTAATAAAACTACCACATCATCAAATCATAGACCACAAAAACATAAGAATGGCAGTCAGAAGCTATATCGAACAAACTCGATTTAGATCACAATTAAAGCAATTGAATATTGTATACAATCTTACAATCTAGTTTAATGCACCCAATTAATAAGCTGTTATTGAAAGAAAGAGTGAAGGAAAAAATGATGGATAAACGATTGGAAGAGATAAAAATTACTGAGATTGTTGCCGTTCCACTATTTGGAGAAAGCCCTAAGGGGGGCTGGTCAAATGAAATAAAGCCAGAAGATCCTATTCATGCCATCATTGCAGTTCATACTGATGCGGGTATTACAGGCTATGGCAGTGTATTTACTGATGGTCGTTTGGTTGAAGCTGCTATCCCAGTATTAGCGTCTTTGTGTCTTGGTGAAAGTGCATTGCAGCCGGAGCGAGTATCTGAAAAGTTAAGACAAAATACTTTTTGGATGGGACGTGGAGGTACACTAACACACACAATTAGTGGGATCGACATTGCACTGTGGGATATTCTAGGTAAAGCAACAGGGCTACCAGTAAGCACTCTATTAGGAGGGAACTACCGGTCAAAAGTTCAACCTTATTGTTCGTTGCTGATGGAAAAGCCAGATGTTATGCACAAGGTGATCCTAGAATATAAGTCATTAGGATTTAAAGCATTCAAAATTGGTTGGGGACCTTTTGGCCGCTGTAATGACCAACAATTAGACCGCGCAATTGTTGAAGCTGCAAGGGATGCAGCAGGGCAAGATTCCCAACTATTTGTTGATGCAGGAGCGAGCGATGCATATTGGCCGAATGGCTTAAAATGGGCAATCCAAACCTCACACATGTTAGCTGAATATCAGGTAGGTTGGTTTGAAGAAGCTTTACGACCTGATGATATTGAAGACTTCAAAGTGCTGCGTAAAGAGAGCCCTGTAGCCATTGCAGGAGGTGAAGTGTTAACTCGCCGTCAAGCTTTCTTGCCATGGTTATCGCAAGGAGCATTTGATATTGTTCAGCCGGATGTGACTAAAGTCGGTGGAATTTCTGAGCAACGCCGAATCGCATGGCTAGCGGATGAGTTTGGCGTGAAATATGTCGGCCATGGCTGGAATACGGCAATGGGGCTTGCTGCTGACTTACAAATGGCAGCCGCTTTCCCACAAGTGGATTATGTCGAATTTATTGGTGGTAGCCAATATATTGATGGCATCGTTAAAACGCCTTTCAAGGTTGACGAACAAGGTTACCTTACAATACCAAATACACCAGGTCTGGGTATTGAGTTGGATATCGAGAAGCTCGCTAAATTCACGATAAATCCTGAACGTTTATTTAAGTAACTAAAGTTATTAGCCAGAAAGAAGCCTCTTTCTGGCATCCATTTATATAAAGGTCTGGTTACTATGAAATATAAAAATAAAGGTACAAAAGTCAGATTTTCGATAGCAATTTTAATGACACTCGCAATTGTTATTAATTATCTAGATAGAACGGTGATGTCAGCAGCAGCACCAACGATCTCAGCAGAGTTACAAATATCCCCAGAGATGATGGGGTGGATTATGTCTGCCTTTTTTCTTAGTTATGCTCTTTGCCAAATTCCTGCTGGCTTTATTGCAGACAAATATGGACAAAGAAGAACATTGGCAGGGTCTGTATTATGGTGGTCACTAGCTACCGCAGCAACAGCATTAGCTAAAACACCATTGAGTTTTATTTCAACGCGTATTTTAATGGGAATGGGAGAGGCTGGGGCTTATCCGTGTAATAGTGGTATTGCAGCAAAATGGTTCCCGGATAGAGAACGCGGTAGGATCACTGCATTATTTGATAGTGGCTCAAAATTTGGTACTGCTTTTGCTATGCCATTAGTGGTGTGGATTATTGCTAAATGGGGCTGGGAAGCGGCATTTATTATTTGTGGAGCCCTAGGCGTTATTTGGGTATTTGCTTGGCTTAAGGTTTATCACGATCCTGAACAACATCCTAAAATTAGTGCCGAAGAACTTGCTTATATTCGAGAAGGGCAAGTTAAAAAAGAAGGCATCGATAATATCCAACCAATGAAATGGTACCAGTTAATTCGCTATCGTAATGTTCAAGCAATGTGTATTGGTTTTTTCATGTTGGATTATGCTATTTATTTCTTTATTACTTGGTTTCCTGCTTATTTAATGATGGAGCGGGGGATGAGCCTTGAAGAAATGGGGTTTGCAGCAATGCTCCCTCCACTATGTGGTATTGCTGGGCAGTGGTTGGGCGGTTGGGTTACTGACTATTTGTTTATCAAATATAATAATGTCAGCCTCGCTCGCAAAATCCCGATTGTAGGAGGAATGTTAATTGCTACGAGTATTGCATTTTCAGGCTTAGTTGAATCAGTGACGTTAATGATGACATTATTATGTTTATCTTACGCTGCTCTTGCATTTGCCGCATCTGCTATTTGGTCTTTACCGGGAGATGTCGCCCCACGCAATATGACTTCAGTATTAGGTGGCATGCAAAGTGCTGTATCTAACTGCGGTGGAATATTAGGCCCAATAGTAACAGGGTATATTATTGCAGCAACGGGATCATTTATATGGGCTTTAATTGTTTCAGGAATTGCTTGTGCTATAGGCGCATTGGTTTATTTAATTATGTTAAGAGATATTAAGCCAATTGTACCCATCGAAAACAATGAAGAACAAGTGCGTTAATATAAAATAAATAACCGCAGAACAAAAATATTGGATTTTAAATAATGTTTATTTTCGATAAGACTATAAATGCCAAGAATATTTCGCCTGGAACATTACGGAAGGTATTTTTTGGCAGTGAAAACATGACGATAGCAAAGGTGTCATTAACTACAGGAACAATTGGTGAACTTCACGAACATCCACACGAACAGATGAGTTATATCATATCCGGCTCATTTAATTATCGTGTTGGTTTAATAGAAAATAGAGTTAATAGTGGTGATGTTATTTATATTCCATCTAATGAAAAACACCAATGTGAATGTTTAGAGAGCGGGGAAATATTAGATATATTTGTCCCGATGAGAAAAGACTTTCTTATAGAGAATTAAAGATTTTTACATGACCAAGCGGCAACAATTTTGTTAGCCGCTTTTATCTATTTTTGAGTCTAATAAGCCACGTTCCATATTAGTAGATAAGGAGACGCATTCAGAAATTGGATTGATATTACCAGTAAGTAAAGATGGAAAGGTTTTAGATGCCAAGGATACATTTGTGAAGATTAAGTTATTCAATTTTTAAAATAGGCTATCGGACCGATAGGGATGAAGATGTGTACTTGGAGTAAGCCATGTTATGGCATTATTGAGTCACTATATTCTATTTAACATAATATGCATTATGCGAACCTAAGTTGTAGAGGCTCAATGCTAATGTCTATTCGACGTGGGGAAAGAAAAAGGATATTTCAACTTTGCTGAAAGGCGGACATTTTAACTTAGCCTTGACATAAGTGTGAAACGAAGAAATACAGCGTTTTGGCTGGTTAATTCCGTGTTGGTTCTTTTTAGCTTCGTTATAGTCGTTCATGAACTTAGCCATTGCCAAAAATGATTTTTCACTAATCCAAACAGTTTTCACCTAATTCATTCCCTATAAATTATCGCTGAAAGATTCTTTCGTCTTCGACCATTAAACTATTAAATTGCTATTAGATCGAACAATTAAAACCCTGTCAACCAGTGGCGCAAGCGCGGTTTCGTGGCACTTAATATGTCCCCCCATTGTATCGGCGAATTGGTATTTAATTTCCTTTGAAAAATCGGCGTGTCGCCTCACATATCTATCGACATAAAAGTTGAGAAATTTGATTTAAGATTAACCAATATGCTACTATTCTGTCTACATAAAACAACATAGGTTATTGAAATAAATGTCTAATATAATTTATTTAAAGCTAACTGGTGAACGACAAGGTTTAATTTCAAGAGGCTGTGGAACTGAGGATTCTATAGGGAATAAATTTCAATTAAATCATCAAGATGAAATATTTATTACTCAGTATTCTGAATCAACATCGCGTATGCAAAATATGACTCACCATCCTGTTGATTTTATTAAGATGATTGATAAATCAACCCCACTGCTTTTAGTGGCAAACTCTAATAATGAAAAGCTTCAATTAGAATTGAGTATTTATAAAACGACAACAAATGGAACCATAGAAAAGTATTTAGTTGTTAAAATTAATGAAGCCTACATTATCAATCGCAATGTTAGAATACCTCATTCAATCAATAGCAATGATATGCAACCAGAAGAATCATTTTCAATTATATATAGGGATATTACATATAATCATATAACTGCAGGAACATCAGGTTATAGCATTTGTGAACAAAGCCTTTAATAGTAATAAGGTTTTTATCATCATGAAATTTTGAAAGATAAAAACCTATTATTTAAATTAGCTTTTTCTTTATTTTAGCTTATTATAAATGATATTTTTCAGAATGAACATCCCGATAAATAAAATCAGAAAAATAATTAAAGTACCCCCCTCACTTTCAATCCCTAGATCTTTTAGGAAAAAATAGATCGATACAGATATGGTAGCTGAAAAAAACAAGTTTACCCAAATAAATAACTCTAAAAAAATCAAATCTAAAATACCACTAAGAAAATCACGCATGTTATTTACCTGTTCTAGCATTATTAATTAACTCATTAAAAGCCAAGTATAAATTATCTAAAACCAGCTTGTTATCCCCTGAAGAAATTAAATTTAATATCTTTTCAAAGAATGGTTCAGCAAAATAATATAACATATTAATGTTTTTTTCTTTTAACTTATTAAAAACAACCGGATGATTTCTATACAGCCTTCTGGATGAAGCGGACATTTTTTCAACAATTCCATACCCAGATAGAACTAAAATAGGAGTACCTAAGGAACCTCTAATGACTGCCGCTTTAGATAAGTTATTTAGAATAATAATTGCAATAAGATTAGATAGTGTATATACCAATATATCTTTAACTAGCATTTTTGCTGAAAATCTTTCTAAAATATTCTGTGGACTTTTATAATTAAAGTAAGGGCTGAAATTTGTTGCATTATTTATAAATCCTGACAAAGTTGAATACAACTTGCTTCTAAAATAATTCTTTATTTCCTGTGATATGGTTTTATCTTCAATTAGCCCATTATCTACCAAAACTTTTAATATGACTTCTAATTTCTCATTGGATGAAATATCAATAATTGAATTAAAAATAGTTGATACTAAATCGGATATTACATCATAATATTTAAATGGTGAAGTTACAATTCGATATAAAATTATTAGTATTTGTAATTCTTCTTCATTCATTGTCTGCCTTAGGGCTGTTCTTAACGGAATTAAATTATGTTCAAAATAACGAGAATGAAAGGGATTTAATTTAGATGGATTCATAGAGAACTCTCTCAACGATGCTCTACTTACACCTTGATATATATCATTTACAACACTTGCTCCTAATTCTGCCGCATCATCAGTAAGCTGCATCCATTGTTCAGTATTTTTAGAGCGATATATCCATCCTTCATCAAAATCTTCCATTGCCATTTTTGTTTCCTTTTGATTTATTTTTTAGTTGTTAATGCATTATAAATTTCACTTAGGTTATATGCAATCAAAACCCTTTTAACGATATCCGCCCCCGCTGACGTAATGAACGGACACCGTTTTCTGGCTAAATTCCCTAATGTCATCAACTGCAGTAGCCAATGGATATACGGGACTATTTTTTAAAGCGACTTTAAGCTTTATCTGTTATCAACAAATATTAAAATGCAATACCATGCCACTTAACTCAATTTTCAATTTTATACCAATAATTGGTTCTTGGAGCTCAACTATGAAGATACCTGCTCGATTAGCAAGTAGCCTGCTGGTTGCTACATTATTTAATTCTCATTATATTTTTGCAGAAACCTTATTAAATCAACCTGTTGAACTTAACCACGCAACTGTATTCTTACGTGGCGCCGAATTAGATAACACCGTGACACTGTCACTTAATAAGGGTGAGAGTTCCGTTGTTCTCACTAATATTGCGAATAATATTGACCCGCGTACATTATCGATTAATCTTAAACATGATGATGTGGTTATTCGCTCCGTTAATCTTCAAAAAATAGCAACTGAAGCTAATTATCCAATTGCTATTGTTGAACTTTTGGAACAGAAAAAACTATTAAGTCAGCAAATAGAAACATTGAATATTGCAATTAAAGTAGGTGAAGAACAATTAAGCTTATTGAAAGATCACCGCTTTTTTGGGGAAAATACAGAGCAAACACTAGAAGAATCCGCCCAAAAATTAAATTTTATGCGTCAGCAGATGTCTAATATTTTACAAGATCAACAAGAACACCAGTTGGAATTAGTTGAACTGCAAGAAAAAGCCGCGTTATTGCAGGCAAAAATTGATGAAAATATGCCCTCTTCAATTGGCGAACAAAGCCAAATTGTCTTATCTATCGATGCGAAAAAGCCAGTTACCACAGAGTTGCAAGTTTCTTATTTAACACCTGATGCTGCTTGGTCTCCGAGTTATGATCTCCGTAGCTTAAATTCGCAATCCCCTATTGTTTTAACGTACAAAGCGGATATAGTGCAAAATACAGGCATTGATTGGGATAAAATTAACTTAACACTTTCAACGATTAACCCCTCTAAAAATATCATGCCTTCTGTCTTACAACCTTGGCGTTTGTCCGTTTATGATAATAATGCTCAAATAGCGAGTCAGGCTCGAATGAGAATGCCAGCAGCTCCAGTAGCAATGTATGAAGAAAGTCATGTTAGTGAGAAAAAGAAGACAATCAATTCAGGAATAGCAGACTTTGTTACAACGTCTAATAACGGTATCAATTTAAATTACCAAATCGCCCTGCCTTACTCGCTAAAAAGTACGATCAAGCCGAATTCGCTCACCATCAAACAACAACATATTGATGTTAAATATAAATATACCGCCACGCCAAAATTAACTGAAGAAGTGTTCTTACAAGCGAATATTGAAGATTGGCAATCACTTAACCTATTGAATGGTAATGCTAATATATATTATGGAAATACTTATATAGGCAATTTCATGGTCAATGCTAATCAATTGGTTGACTCATTGGTAGTACCTTTTGGGGTCGATAAGAATATTCAGGTTTCCCGTGAACCAAATGAAAAAATAAAGAAAAAACCGAGTTTTATGGGGTCAACAATCCAACAAACAGAAAGTTACTTGGTTAAAGTAAAGAATATGCATACGAAACCCGTTGAAGTAACAGTTTATGACCAAATTCCAGTGAGTGAGGATAGCGATATAAAAGTGTCTGCAATAGAGGATAAAAATGCGGTCACCAACAAAAGCACCGGTGAAGTAACATGGGATATTACCTTAGAACCTAATGAAGAAAAGCAAATCTCATTCAGTTATACATTGAGCTACCCAAAAGACAAACAAATATTGGGGTTGTAACAATTTTTGTGGTTCCCAATAGATAGCGTTAAAATGAAATCACGCTAACACGACAATAACAACTATGAGGTTTTCAATGATTATTTTAGTAACGGGTGCTTCTTCTGGTTTTGGTGAATCAATTGCCCGTCGATTTATCAAACATAATTACACTGTTATTGGTACAGGACGTAGAACAGAACGTTTAGAAGCCCTCCATAAAGAGTTAGGTGATAAATTTTATCCGTTAACTTTAGATATCCAAGATAGAAAAGCCATCCATGATTCGATTGCAAATTTACCTGCACACCTCAAAAAAATCGATGTTTTAGTGAATAATGCAGGTTTAGCATTAGGTTTAGAACCTGCATTTGACGCCAATCCTGATGATTGGGATGTTATGATTAATACGAATACCAAAGGTTTAATCAATATGACCTACGAAGTATTGCAAGGCATGGTTGCCAACAATCACGGTCATATTATTAATATTGGCTCTACGGCGGCGAGCTGGCCTTACAAAGGTGGCAATGTTTACGGTGCAACCAAAGCCTTTGTTAAACAGTTTTCACTTGGTTTACGTGCTGATTTACAGGGGAAAAAAATCCGAGTGACTGATATTGAACCAGGCCTAGTCGGTGGAACAGAATTTTCAAATATTCGCTTTAAAGGAGATGATGATAAAGCGGCTAGTACTTATCAAGGCGCTGACGCTCTAACCCCTGAAGATATCGCGGAAACGGTATACTGGGTTGCCACATTACCTGCACATATGAATGTAAATACATTAGAATTGATGCCTGTTTGCCAAACTTTTGCAGGTTTAACAGTACATAAACAGATTTAATTTTTAGTACTATTCTATACAGACGCACTGACACTTTTTTAGCTATACTCAGGTTATCTGTCCTGTTTAGTAAGGAATTTACATGAGTTCACTCAAAATGTTGAAAACTGGCTTAACTGCGATTTGTTTATGTCTCCCTTTACTTTGGGCTACATCGTCTTCTGCGGCACAATCCACGACATCATGCACTGCAGGCAGTACTTGCGTTTCTGTGGGCAAAGGCGATGACTCTCTTAATAAAGAGCAAGCGCGTCAAGAAAAGGAACAATGGGATGATACCCGTATGTTGCGCAAAAAGGTTAATACTCGTACCGAAAAAGAGTTTGATAAAGTAGATCAGGCTTTTGATGCAAAAGATAAATGCGAAAAAAGCCTCAATCTAAATGCTTACTGGGAACCGAGCACTAAACGTTGCCTTGATGTAAGTAATGGCCGTCCAATTAATAATCCATAACCTTATAATAGGTTGTCTTATGGAGCTGTTGATCAAGGAGAGAAGATGAAAAAGAAATTGTTGTTACCCTTATTTGCACTGGTGCTAGTGCCAGTTTTTGCCCAAGCTTCATGTGAAAGTGTGATTGAGGAAATCAAACAAAAGATTATCAATAATGGCGTTCCTGCTGATAACTTTAGTTTGGTTGCAGTGCCTAATGATGAAGTTGACTCGTCTAAAGGCCAAGTTGTCGGGCACTGCCAAAATGATTCTTATAAAATCATTTATACTCGTCACTAGGTTACAATTTAGATAGAATCAAGGGCGCTATTTGATGATGGCGCCCTTTTTCTTTTATTGCTTATTAAGTAATTAGTTAGGAATAGCGATAAGTTCTTGCAGTTTATCTGTATTGAGGTAATGCCCTAACTCTTTTTCTTCAGGGCGCAATAAATATGGAATTTCTCCAATTAATGGAGCCTTAATATGATGTTGCAACCGGTCAATTATTTGGGCGTAGTGTGCCAACCCTGGGTTGATGCGGTTTGCCATCCAACCTATTAATGGTAACCCATCGGCTCGAATTGCATCAGCGGTTAATAATGCATGATTAACACAGCCATGTTGAATACCGACGACTAAGATAACACCGACCGGCTGATCTTTTAACCAGTCCACATAAAAAGTATTATCATCAAGTAGATAGCGCCATCCCCCATTACCTTCGATAACAACCATATCGCATTGATGATGTAAATGGTCTAACCCATGCTTTATTTTATTAAAATCAATGCTATTTTCATGACTGTAATTATCTGTGATACGCACAGGATTAACTTCATCATAGGAAACAAGGTCTTGAGAAACACTGTGGATTAGCAATGCATCTTTATTTCTGATTCCTTCAGGGGTATCAATGCATTGATCCGCAATAGGTTTATAGCCCACGGCTTTAATTCCTTGGCTATTTAGTGCTTGCAGGATGGCAAGCGTCGATACTGTCTTCCCGACATCTGTATCTGTCCCGGTAACAAATAGATTGATCATGGTCTTTTTCTATCCTGAAGTGACAGACTTATACAGCAATAAGCTGCAAAAATGATATGGATTCAGTTTATTGGAATGGGTAAGTGAGAAGTTTGCGTTAGCTCAATTTTGTGTACGATAGTATAAATATTATCGAATTGTTTTAGCCTTGTAATAGTTGTAGTAGTAGAGAACCATCATATAACGCTCTCTGTATTAATGACGTTTCACTATCCTTAACGGTAAATATGGATTTTTCTATTACTAAATTAGATGAATATAGAGGGATCGTATGTTTGTTTATATGATTATGTAAACATTCTAAAAATAACTCAGAATCTTGATTCAATGGGGAGTTTACCAAAATTAGCTCGCTCCCCAATAAATTCACCATCAATCCTAATGGTTTTGCCAACCGTTGAGCAACCTGATTAATAAGATAAACACAAAGGCTATCGTTTGATATTGCTCCAGAGCAAATGTTATCAATTGAGATATTTTTCTGATGTAAATGCGAATCAGGGTAGTTTATTAGCAAACTTTCAGCTAGGTGTAATATTGCAGGAATAGAAGTTTGGGTTTCCAAGCAACCATCGCTACCACAATAGCAAAAGTTATGGTTACAAGGTTCACATTGGGTATGGCCGAACAAAATAGGCCGATGGGTATTTGTATCTAATGTTGTTCCATGGCTTAGCACCATGACATTAACAACATCTTGTAGCTGTAAGTAAATAATATTTTTTTCTTTTCTTTTCTCTTGATGAGAGAAATGATCCATTAACGCTAAAGCATCCACAGGAGGGTGTAAATAAACTGGTAAACCGGTTTGCTTGGTAAGAGATTCCGCTATGGCCAGTTGGTGGATTTTAAAAGATGGATGCTGATAAATAACACCTGTATGAGGATCTAATATACCATCAATAAGAATGCTAATTGCAGTGACTCTTTCTAATATTTTTTGATTGCTAGCAAAAAATTGACTGATTAATTCAGTAAGCGAATCCATGAATTCACTATTGCCTAACGGTGTGAATGGATATTCTGTTTGAGCCAAGGTAACTGCGTTAATTTCTTTCAAGGAAATAATCAGTTTCTGGCCTTCAATACGGATCGCTAGAAATTGCCACCCTTCACTTTCAATTACCAGCCCTACAGCTGGACGCCCACGTAAACCAAGCACTGGAAACTCTAACTCTTTGATTAAGTGAGCATCCATAAGTTCACGTGTAATTTTAGTGATACTGGCAGGCGCAAGCTGAGCCTGTTTTGACAAGGCAATACGCGAAATTGGACCATGTTGATCAATGATACGATATACAATACCCGTATTTAACTGTTTGATTTGGTCAATGTGACCAGTTTGATTCACCATGGTAATAATTCAATTCCTTTATAAAGCAATGAGTTATTATGCCTTAATCTGTGTATGAATGATTTCGTTTACATTGAAAATGTGAACTAGCTCACTCTTGGTTGCCAACAATGTTGGCCATCAAAAGATTTGTCAATTTTTTGGCTACGGCAGGTAATGTTCTACGAGTATTGTAGACTAACCAAACTTCAGATGAAGCATTAATATTAGTGAGTTTTAAGTATTTTACACCATCAATTTTCATTCGTGTGAATGATTCTGTAATCACAGAAATTCCCATTCCCGCGGAAACTAATCCTAAAATGGTCATGGCTTCCCCCGCTTCTTGAGAAATGGTGGGTACCACTCCCGCAGATGTTAACAATTGATTTATTTCATCATATAGTGCGGTACCAACATCACGTTCAAAGAAAATGAATGGATAATCAGCAAGTTGTTGAATATCAACACCAACATCAATAAATTCTAATAATGGATGGCCTTCATAGACGGCAACCATAAATGGTTCTTTAAATAATAGTTGGTAATCCAATTGTTCTGGTAACACCGTATTTCTCATAATACCAATATCAATTCGCCCCGTAATTAATGGCGCTATCTGTTGTTTGGTATTCATCTGATGCATATGAATAGAAACTTCAGGGTAAGCTTCCCGATACTGCCGTAAACTCATGGTAACTTTGTGCATAAATGGCGTAGTTGACGTAAATCCAATAGATAACTCCCCAAGTTCGCCTTTTTCCATGCGAGCTGCTTTTGTCGCAGCCGCATCGACTTGAGCTAAAATTTGATATGCCTCTTTTAAGAACATTGCCCCCGCAGGCGTTAACGCAACGTTTCGATTATTCCTTTCTAACAATTTTGCATTAACTTTCTCTTCAAGCATTTGTATTTGCTGGCTTAAAGGGGGCTGTGAAATATGCAGACGTTCAGCTGCCTTGCCAAAATGAAGCTCTTCAGCGACAGCAATAAAGTATCGAAGATGTCTAAGTTCTATACTCATCTTTTGGTTAATACCCATTAATATGTTTAAAGTATTATTATTAATAATTAATATATTAGACAAAAAACTAGAAAGTTTCTATTCTTTGATCGAAATCAAACGTGTTGGTATGACAAGGAATAAACATGGAACACTCACAAAATAGCCTCACATCTGAGCGGCCTAATGAAGGAATAAGAACACCCTTGCAGGGAAATACCACACCCAAAAAACATTATATACAAAGAGATGATGCGCTGTACTTACGTGTAACCTTATCTTTTTTTACGGTGGGCTTTGCCACATTCGCTTTGCTATATTTTGTTCAGCCAATATTACCTATGCTGTCAGAGGATTTTAATATTTCCCCTGCAACTGCAAGCTTATCATTATCACTGAGTACTGGCTTGATGGCATTAGGTTTACTGATTACCGGGCCAATTTCAGATGCAATAGGCCGCAAAAATGTGATGGTTATTGCATTGGCTTGTGCTGCACTATTTACTCTGCTCAGTTCAGTCATGCAGAGTTGGCAAGGGATCTTAATTGCGAGGGCATTAGTCGGTTTATCGCTAAGTGGCGTTGCTGCTGTCGCTATGACTTATTTGAGTGAAGAGATCCATCCAAGTTATGTTGCGTTATCCATGGGGTTATATATTAGTGGTAATTCATTGGGTGGAATGAGCGGCCGTTTGGTGACGGGAGTGATTGCTGATTTTTATTCATGGCGTGTTGCCGTTGTGATTTTAGGTTCGTTAGCTTTGATCGCGGCTATTGGTTTTTGGCGCTTATTGCCCCCTTCTCAGCATTTTCGTGCGAGTTCTTTAAAACCTAAGAATCTATGGGTTAATTTGCATCTACACTTTAGAGACAAAGGCTTACCTTTTCTATTTATTGAAGGCTTTGTTTTGATGGGTGGTTTTGTCACAATGTACAACTACATTGGATATCGTTTACTTGAAGCGCCTTACTCTTTTTCTCAGTCTATTGTTGGCTTGTTATCCGTTATTTATTTAACAGGGACTTACAGTGCGACTAAAACGGGAAGTTTAATTCACAAGTATGGACTTGGACGAGTGCTCATAGCGTCTATTACTATGATGTTAGTTGGTATTTTAATCACACTATATTCAAATGTTTGGTTAGTGCTGCTAGGAATGACAATACTAACAACGGGCTTTTTTGCAGCGCACTCTGTAGCGAGTAGCTGGGTGGGACGCAGAGCTAAACGAGCACGTGGACAAGCGTCTTCTCTGTATTTATTTAGTTATTACGCTGGGTCAAGTATTGCAGGTACGGTTGGTGGCTTATTTTGGCAACACTTTGGCTGGAATGGCGTTGCGCTATTTATTGCTGGAATATTATTTATCGGCATAGTCATTGCTTACCGTTTGAAATCAATTTGTTATAACCAGTAGATTAGGAACTAATAAAGGTTAAACTACCATACCTTCTCGTGATTAGTAGATGATAAAAAAGTCTATTAATTACGAGGAAACCCAATGAAACCATTCTCTATAAAACCATTTTTAATTGCCCCATTACTCCTATGCTGTAGTTCTTTTGTTTGGTCCCATGGCTATGTCGAATCCCCTGAAAGTCGTTCATATTACTGCAAGCAAGGGGTAAATACCCACTGCGGAGCTGTGCAATATGAACCGCAATCTATTGAAGGCCAAAAAGGTTTTCCTCAATATGGCCCAGTTGATGGAAAAATTGCTAGCGCCGGTATTGCTGCTTTTTCTCCCTTAGACATACAAACTGCGAATCGATGGCAACGGGTTATCTTAAATTCACCTGATGTTAGGTTTAAATGGCGCATCACGGCAAAACATAAAACGACAAAATGGGAATATTTCATAACTAAGCCAGACTGGCAGCCAAACGCCTTGCTATCTCGTAATCAATTTACACTAACGCCATTTTGTAAATTTGAACGCGTAGAGTTTCCAGAAGAGACTGTTGAGCACAAGTGTGTATTACCAAAAAAGCAAAAAGGTTACCATGTCATTTTAGCCATTTGGACGATAGATGATACGCAAAATGCGTTTTATCAAGTTATTGATACAGAAATAAATTAACGTCAAAGGAAAGCTTATATAAGAAAGGGGCAAGTGTTAAAATGCCCCACTTGCCCTTTTTGACTCTGATTTTCTTATAGATAAACACGAGAGTTTATGTTATTTATTGTTTATTATCCATTTGAATGTTGTAACTAAGCTATGAAAAAACAAGATTTAATTAATACGTTCAATGAATTGGAATCACAAATAAACCAATTTAGCCTGTTGTTATTGGAACAATCAAAACAAGTTCCATTTACAGCTCATGTCTTCCAGTTACCTTCAGTAATTAAAGGTGAAGAGAATAATGAGATAGAACAAATCTCAGTACAAACATTAGTTGGTCATGATGCGATACGTGAAACAGTAAAGTTAGTTAATTTATTGTTTTTACAAAACAAACCAGACGAGGTCAGCAACAAAGCCGCTATCCGTTTACCGGGGGTTATATGTGTACAAACTAATTTGCAAACTTATCGTAACTTTAATTCATTAATTTTAAAGGTCAATGAGTTAAAAATGCATATAAAAGCCATTGTCACACAAGTTGACGAACCTCATCGATTCGAATTTATTCGTGATAGTTTACATGGCCTACTAACATTGAATACCTACCGAACCCTCTCTTCATTGATTGATGTCGATACGATTAATTTTGGATGGGCGAATAAAAAAGTTATCAATAAAGTCACAAAAGAAGCAATGCTAGACCGCTTACAAGCAAGCTTAGAAAGTGGCCGCTGCCCTCTTCATTTACCAAAAGAGCACTGGCGCTTACAATTGGAAAATGAAATTCGCTTAATTGACGCCCTACCTTACAATGCGGTTTTAAAAACTCAACGGCCAGTCAAAGTTCAGCCAATCGCTCGTGTGTGGGATAAAGAACAACAGAAACAAACCCAGTTTGCTTGTGCAACGCCTTTATTTGTTTTTGCGCTTGAAAAAACGGTGGCAGAAATTAAAGTCGGTGAACTTCCCGATTACCATGCCAATAACATTGCAATCCGTAATCGGCCCAGAGCAAAAGCAGTTGAACTATTAATACCACGTTTAAATTTGTATATAGAACGCTAAAAAAACACCCATCTGTCAAACAGTATGGGTGTTATATAAAGCCAGTTTAATAAGCTAGCTTAAGATTTCATGCTGCCAACCATATCTTCTGGACGAACCCAATCATTGAACTGTTCTTCTGTTAAATAGTTTAATTTCAATGCGGATTCTTTCAGCGTCAGTCCTTCTTTATGCGCTTTTTTAGCAATTTCTGCGGCTTTATCGTACCCAATGTGAGTATTTAAAGCTGTCACTAACATTAGCGATTCATGAAGTAATTTTTCAATACGCTCACGATTTGGTTCAATTCCAATCGCACAATGCTCATTAAAGCTACGCATACCATCAGCTAATAAGCGAACAGACTGTAAGAAATTATCAATTAGCATTGGGCGGAATACATTCAGCTCAAAATTACCGGATGCCCCACCAATGTTAACAGCAACATCATTCCCCATAACTTGTGCACATAACATAGTCAGTGCTTCACACTGTGTAGGGTTTACTTTACCTGGCATGATTGAACTGCCTGGCTCATTTTCTGGGATAGATATTTCACCAATACCGCAGCGAGGACCAGATGCTAACCACCTAACATCATTGGCAATTTTCATTAAAGAGGCAGCTAAGCCCTTTAAAGCACCATGTGCATGTACAAGGCTATCGCAAGTTGCTAATGCTTCAAATTTATTAGGTGCCGTAACAAATGGTTGGCCAGTTAATTCTGCGATTTTTTTCGCAACACGTACCGCATATTCAGGATGCGTATTTAAACCAGTCCCTACTGCTGTACCACCTAGCGCTAATTCACACACATGAGGAACAGAATTTTCAATGTGTTTTTCATTATGCGCTAACATTGCAGCCCAACCTGAAATTTCTTGGCCTAGCGTCAACGGGGTTGCATCTTGCAAGTGAGTACGACCGATTTTTACAATATCTTTAAATTCTTTCGCTTTTGCATCTAATGTTTGATGCAAAATTTTCAGTTCAGGGAGAAGATGTTCGCGGATTGCGACGACCGCAGCAACGTGCATTGCTGTTGGGAAAACATCATTTGAACTTTGACTTTTATTCACATCATCATTAGGGTGAATAAGACGATCATTACCACGTTGACCACCGAGAATTTCGCTACCACGGTTAGCTAAAACCTCGTTCATGTTCATGTTACTTTGCGTACCAGAACCGGTTTGCCAAATAGCTAGAGGAAATTCCGTTGGATGTTTACCAGCTAAAACTTCGTCAGCAGCAGCAATGATTGCATCGCCGCGCTCTTTAGCTAATAATCCAAGATCCATATTAACACTAGCAGCGGCTTTTTTAGTGATAGCGAGTGCGTGAATTAACGCAACAGGCATTTTTTCTACAGATATACGGAAATGTTCTAAAGAACGCTGCGTTTGCGCGCCCCACAATTGGTCAGCAGGTACTTCAATTGGTCCCATTGAGTCTTTTTCAATGCGAGTGGCTGCCATTACTATCTCCTTAGGTACATACACAGAATAATTGATTTTAGAATCATCTGCTTGCAGGTAAGCAAATAACCGAGCAGTATAATGCCACAAATTGAATTTCATTTATGAGACTTGGTCGAGCTTATTGTATTGTAGTGAAAAGGAAATCAGTTGATTTTTATGAAAAAGAGAATTTTGCTATGCTTAAAATGATAAACAAAGTCCAAAACTATGACTGGGGCAGTAAAACGGCCCTGACTAAGTTATATGGGATTTCAAACCCTGATAGCTTACCTATGGCTGAACTTTGGATGGGTGCTCATCCAAAAGCAAGCTCCGAAGTTCTCGATGCGGAAAAAAATCAAAGTATTCCACTTAACGCCTTAATTGAAAGTGATCCTGAAGCCTACTTAGGTCAGCATGTCGCACAAACTTATCATCGTTTACCTTATTTATTTAAAGTGTTATGTGCTGCTCAACCGTTGTCTGTTCAAGTACATCCAAACAAAACTTATGCTGAAGTTGGTTTTGCTAAAGAAAATTCAGCTGGCATCCCTCTAGATTCCCCAATACGCAATTATAAAGATGACAACCATAAGCCTGAATTAATCTTTGCGTTAACACCTTTTAAGGCAATGAACGCGTTTCGCCCACTGAATGAAATCGCGCAATTACTGGATTTTGTTTCAGCTGCACATCCTGATATCCAATTATTTGTTCAAGACCCAACAAAAGAAAAGTTATCTCGTTTATTTGCACAAATTCTTAATTTAACAGGTGAACAAAAAGATTTAGCACTTGGCGTATTGAAAGCCGCTTTAAACAGCCGACAAGGCGAGCCATGGAACTCAATAAAGCAAATGGTTAGCCTATATCCTGAAGATAATGGGCTATTTACCCCTCTTCTTCTTAACATCGTTGAATTAGAACCTGGTGAAGCGATGTTTTTATATGCCAGAACGCCACATGCATATCTAGAAGGTGTTGGGTTAGAGGTGATGGCAAACTCAGATAATGTACTGCGTGCTGGGTTAACAAATAAGCACATAGATATCCCAGAGCTGATTGCTAACATTGACTTTAAGCCTACGTTTGCAAAGGATTTATTAAGTATTCCCGAAAAATCTGGAAATATCTGGAAATATAATATTCCAGTAGAAGATTTTGCATTTAATATATATTCTATAACCCACTCGGAAGTTGCGCTATCTAACAATAGTGCCTCAATTTTGTTCTGTATTGAAGGCCAGTTAGTTTTACATTCAAGTAATGATGAAATATGCATTAATTCAGGTGAATCTGTTTTCTTGCCTGCTTATGAGAAAAGCATAACCATTAATGGCAGTGGCAAACTAGCCCGGGTATTTAACAAATAGTGTCATATTCTGTATTTAACCGTCTTCATTGTATGAAGACGATTATATAAAACTTTTATAAATTTATAAGTACGGCAATAACGTGCTGAAAGGATGGATGTTTATAATGAAAAAGTCATTAGTCGCGGTTGGTGTTATTGTTGCTCTGGGGGCAGTGTGGACTGGAGCTTCATGGTATACAGGTTCTAAAGTAAAAGATGAACTTGATAGAGTAATTCTCAAAACCAACGATTTTTTTGCTGTAAATGTGCCTGAGTCAGGTTTGAATTTTAAAGTAGAAAATTATGAAAAAGGTGTTTTTTCATCTAAAGCAGATATCGTAATCACCTCTGCGGATTCAGTATCACCAGAAGACTCAATTGTATTCAAAACGAATATTGACCACGGTCCATTCCCATTATCACAAGTCGCTAAGTTTAATTTATTACCAAAATTAGCAGCGACGCAAATTGAATTAGCTAACAACGCGACGACAAAAGAATTATTCGAAGCGACTCAAGGTAAACCATTTATTCATGGTTCTGCTGTCATTGGCTATAGCAAAAGTATTGATACCAATTTAGAGCTGATCCCTGTCGAGTATAAGAAAGATGACGTTTCATTATCTTTCAGTGGTTCTAAGTTTGATGTATCAACAACTTCTGATCTTGCTGCCGTTGATGCAACTTTAGTCACTGATAATTTAGTTATTGGTAAAAAAGATAACTCTGAATCTATGACATTAAAAGGCTTAAAATTAGTCTCTAATGTAACAAAATCACAATATGGCTTCTACACTGGAACCCAGTCATTTGTTATTGCTGATACAGATTTCAACATTCCTGAAACTAAATTTTCTTTTAAAGATTTCAAAATTTCAAGCGACACCTCTATTACTGGCGAAGATGTGAAAGGGAATATTTCTTATAGCATCTCTGACTTAAAGGCGTTAGAGCAAAACTTAGGTTCTGGCGAACTGACTGTTGCTATTGAAAAATTAGATGCTAAAGCATTAGGTAAATTCGTTGAACAATATAATGAAGCATTAGCTCAAGGCTTAGCTAATGGTGACCCAACTGAAGCAACAGAGCGTTTAGCGATGGAAATGATGTCTACAACATTGCCAGAGCTAATGAAAAGCAAGCCTGTATTCACTGTTAGCCCCTTCTACTGGAAAAATGAAGCTGGCCAAAGTTCAGTTGACCTAAACATCACATTTAATAAATGGAACCAAGATGAAATTACTGCGTTAGCAATGTCTAACAAAGTTGATGAAGCTATCAAGCAACTCATTACTTCTTTTGATTTCAATTTAAAACTGAACAAGCCAATGATGATCGAATCAATGACTCAAGCAATGATTTTAGATCAAGGTGTTCCAGTTAATGCTGATACTAAGAAAGAAATGAAAGGTATGGTTACTTCTGAATTTGAAGGTGTTCAGCAAATGCTGACTTCAGATATGTTCTCTTCTCCATTTGAAGAAATGTTTATGACAGATGAAGAACGTGCTGAAAAAGCTAAACAGAAAAAATCACCTTGGATGATTGATAGCGAAAATGATTTAACTATGACTATCAAATTTGCAGGTAATGACCTGACATTCAACAATGACAAATATACCTTAGCTGAGTTCCTCACTAAGATGAAAGTGATGTCTAACCCAGAAGATGCATTAGAATATGAAGCTGTACCTGCTCCAGATGCAGAACCAGCACCAGAAATGGAAGTTGAGCCTGAACTAGCACCACAAGATGCAGCGCCAGCTAACTAATTAATCTAATCGATACAATTTAGTCACAAAAGCCAGTTAATATGAAGTGAACCCATATAGCTGGCTTTTTTATTTGACACCCCATTTAAGTGTGAGCAGCATCACACTTAAAATGTAATTATTGATCACGTTTCACATTTTTCGTGATTTGGAATTGCATTTGGAAAAATAAAAGCCAAAATGAGGATAGAAAATAGATAAAGGATCATTCCGTGATTAAAACACATTTACCTTTAACCGATTTACACCGCCACCTTGATGGCAATATCCGCCCAGAAACGATTCTTTCCTTAGCAGAACAGCATCACATTCAATTACCAGCGACAGAACTTGAAGCTTTGCGCCCTCACGTCCAAATTATAGGACAAGAAGCTGATTTAGTCGGTTTCTTAGCAAAACTCGATTGGGGAGTCGCTGTTTTAGCAGATTTAGAAGCATGCCGCCGTGTGGCATTTGAAAATGTCGAAGATGCTTTTAATGCTGGTATCGATTACGCAGAGCTACGCTTCTCTCCATACTATATGGCCATGAAACACCAGCTACCTGTAGAAGGTGTCGTTGAAGCTATTATTGATGGCGTGCGTGCTGGATGCCAACAATTCGACATTAAAATTAATTTAATTGGAATTTTGAGCCGTACTTTTGGCCAACAAGCCTGTACAACTGAATTACAAGGACTATTAGCTCATCGTCATCACTTATGTGCTTTAGATTTAGCTGGAGATGAACTAGGTTTCCCTGGAGAGTTATTTGAGTCACACTTTATCAAAGCTAGAGATACAGGGTTAAATATCACTGTTCATGCAGGTGAAGCGGCTGGAGCGAACAGTATTTGGCATGCTATCAATGTATTAGGTGCACAACGAATTGGCCATGGTGTAAAGGCAATAGAAGACCCTGCTTTAATTGAATATTTAGTAAAACATCAAATTGGTATGGAAAGCTGTTTAACATCAAATATTCAAACAAGCACTGTGCCATCCCTTGCTCAACACCCATTAAAAACCTTTTTGCAACAAGGTGTATTGGCTTCAATTAATACAGATGACCCAGCAGTTCAAGGTATTGAGTTACGCTATGAGTATGAAGTTGCAGCCCCACAAGCAGGTTTAACTTCAGCAGAAATAGAACAAGCGCAACGTAATGGCCTAAGTATGGCATTTTTATCTGAAAGTGAGAAAAAAGCGCTCTTACATAAAGCCGCTACCCGTTAATTTAAATGTTATCAGGGTATTTATTATAACCCTGATAACTCTCTCAAACATTTCACATCTCTTTACACACCAATAGACCGTCATCATTAACCAATCACTCCCCCTCTAGTTAGCTTTTTTATACTTAACGTATAAACACTGTTGTTAATGTATCAATTATAAAGCCCTATTGTATGTTGTAACTAAATAAGTACCCTTATAAATAAACAGCAAAAAACATGAGGGGTTACTAATCCCCTCAATATTTGTGCTTACTTGGTCGATAATCGTTTAGCATAACGCTGAGCAAGTACAGCGCTGACCATCAGTTGTATTTGGTGGAAGATCATCAATGGCAATAAAATAACCCCCACTGTCGCAGCAGGAAATAACACGTTCGCCATTGGTACTCCATTCGCTAAACTCTTTTTCGAGCCACAGAAAACGATGGTAATTTCGTCTTCTTTGCTAAAACCTAACAGCCGTGCAGCTAACGTATTAAATACAATGACAATAAATAAAATAACGCAAGTAACAACCACTATCATTAAGAGTGAAAATGCATCTATTTTCTGCCAAATCCCCTCTACAACGGCTTCACTAAATGCCACATAAACAACCAATAATATTGAAGACCGGTCAGTCATATTAACTAATTTTCTATTCCGGTTTATCCAATTGGCAATCAATGGTCGAGACAAATGCCCCACAACAAATGGCAGCATCAATTGCATTAAAATAGACCCTATTGCATTGAGCGTATCTATGGCTTGGCTGCCATCAGCATCCATCAATAAACCCACTAAGATTGGTGAAAGAAAAACCCCAAGAATGCTTGACGCTGATGCACTACAAATAGCCGCGGCAATATTTCCCCCGGCCACCGAGGTGAAAGCAATTGCTGATTGTACAGTTGCAGGTAAAGCACATAGGTATAAAAAGCCCATATATACGGTAGGTGACATCCATTTAGGTACAATCACCGCAAGCCCTAAGCCTACGATAGGAAATACAATAAATGTACTCGCAAAAACCAAGAGGTGGAGACGCCAATGCCCTATCCCTGCCATTATTGATTCACGAGATAACTTAGCCCCATGCATAAAGAACAATAATGCAATTGCAGCAGTAGTTAAATATTGAAACCCCGTTTTTATATCGCCTTCACAAGGAAAAAGGCTGGCTAGAATGACAACGCCAATCATGATAAGTAAAAATGGGTCGATTCTCAGTTTAGCTAGCAAATTCATTCGATTATCCATAATAAAAGCCAGTTATGTTAACTGGCCTTATAGTGTGCGTTAATGACGTTAAAATATTGCTTCGATTGTGCGTTTTTCTTTTGCCGAACGTATACCTGCTTCAATAAGCTTCATAATATCTATTGCTTCGCTCGGTGTGACGGGGTTTGGTTTACCATGGCGAATCGCATCATATATCCCTTGATAATAACCACCATAATTACCGCGTTGGTTTGGCCACGATTGTGTTATAAGCTCATCACCTTGTGACAACGTCACGCTCCCCATATTGGTATCAACTCCCCAATCAGTCCCTTCTGGTCGTTGGCCAGCTTTTAAACAGTCTTCTTGGGGATCTAAACCATATTTAACATAACTACCATTCATTCCATGAATAACATATATCGGTGTTGGTGCAGCAGCTAATGTTGTTGCATGTAATACAACCTTCTTATCTGCATATTGCAAAACGGCATGAAAGTAATCCACTGCCTGTGCATTAGGGCGGATCATAGCAAGATCAACGCTGATCCCTAAAGGCCTACCAAAATACTGCAAGACTTGATCCAACAAGTGCGGCCCTAAGTCGTACCAAATACCTGCTCCAGGAATATCAGCTTCACGCCAACGTTGCCTAACTAGCGGACGATAACGGTCAAAATGTGATTCATAATATTTAATATCGCCTAGCTTACCTTCTTCTAATATTTTTTTAACTGTTAAAAAACCTGAATCCCATCGGCGGTTATGATAAACCGACAGTAATTTTCCTGCTTGCTCCGCTTGTTGTTTTAATTGTTCTGCTTGTGAGACATCTAATGTAAATGGTTTATCGACAACGACGTGCTTCCCTGCTGCTAATGCCGCTTGAGCAAGAGGAAAGTGAGTATCATTAGGCGTAGGAATAACGACTAGTTCGATATCTTTATCAGCAAAAACAGCTTCCGGAGAGGCGGCAACATGAATATTTGGCCAATCTGCCTTAACCTTACTCGGGTCACTGCTAGAAATCGTTGTTAAATCATACCCTTCTAAAATACCAAGGAAGGGAGCATGAAATGTTTTACTGGCATAGCCATATCCGATGATCGCGACTTTAATTGGTTTAGACATTTAGACCTCATACAACGATAAACTCAGGTAGAGATAAAAAGTACCATCAGAAGGAATGAAATGGCAAATAAATCTATGATAGGATTGTAGATTGTCCAGCGAATTTGCCAAAATGGGTTTGATTAATTATGACTTCAGTTTATGACGCTAACCGCATCACTGGCTGGCTATTAGTTCCAGCGATCTATTTGTTATTAACCTTTTTAGCTGTTTGCAGTATGACTGTTATGTATTGCATTAAATTTTATGAGATTGTCACGACTGTTGATCATTGGACAAGTTTTATTCCTGCCGCTTGGTATCTGTCATTTGCCATCGCTGTTGGGATGACTATTTTCAGTATTCATGTACTGCAACTGATGTTTTCCCGCTCAAAGCATTTCCCCCGCCATTTTATTATTTGGCTACTCATTTTGTTATTATTAGGTATAAAAACCTTCGCATTTTCACCTATTGACGATGAAACCGCTTTGCAGGTCTTAGCATGGCCTTTAATTGGCGCGGGTTTCTTTGTCCCTTATCTAAAACGCTCTCAACGTGTGAAAATGACTTTCACACAAGATCGATAAGCATCACATAAATTGCTTGATATCATAATGATAGTTTAACTGGCTTCGGCCAGTTTTTGTTCTTTTTTCATTTCAGGCAATAGCATGACTGATTATCTATTACTCTTTGTTGGAACAGTGCTGGTTAACAACTTCGTTCTCGTTAAATTCCTTGGCTTATGCCCTTTTATGGGCGTCTCAAAAAAACTCGAACCGGCCATTGGAATGGGCTTAGCAACGACGTTTGTTATGACATTAGCGTCAATCAGTTCTTGGTTGATTGACACACTTGTCCTTATTCCTCTCGATCTTGTCTATCTGCGGACGCTAAGCTTTATTTTAGCGATTGCTGTTGTTGTACAGTTTACTGAAATGGTGGTCAGGAAAACGAGCCCAACGCTTTACCGTTTACTCGGTATTTTTCTGCCTTTAATTACCACCAACTGTGCGGTTCTTGGTGTTGCCTTATTAAATATTAATATGTCTCATACTTTTATGCAGTCTGCCGTGTACGGTTTTGGCGCTGCTGTGGGTTTCTCATTAGTAATGGTTTTATTTGCCGCTATTCGCGAACGTTTAGCTGTTGCCAATGTTCCTGCTCCATTTAAAGGATCATCAATTGGGTTAATTACAGCTGGCTTAATGTCTCTCGCGTTTATGGGCTTTAGTGGTTTGGTGAAATTCTAATGATGTCTGTATGGATTGCTATCGGTATATTAGCCGTTTTTGGCCTGATATTTGGGCTGATGTTAGGTTACGCCTCATTACGCTTTAAAGTTGAAGCAGACCCTATTGTCGAACAAGTTGAAGCAATATTGCCTCAAAGCCAGTGCGGTCAATGCAGTTATCCTGGCTGTCGCCCTTACGCCGAAGCGGTTGCAAATAATGGGGAAATGATCAACAAATGCGCCCCTGGTGGCGAGCAAGTCATGCTAAAAATCGCTGAGTTGCTTAATGTCGACCCTCAGCCGATTGATGGCGATGAAGCCGCTCAAAACCCCGTTCGTAAAGTGGCTATTATCGACGAAGAAAACTGCATTGGTTGTACTAAATGCATTCAAGCTTGCCCTGTTGATGCCATTGTTGGTGCAACCCGCGCCATGCATACTGTGATTGAAGACTTGTGCACAGGCTGCGACTTATGCGTCGCCCCTTGTCCTACAGATTGTATTGAGCTTGTTCCTGTGAAAACGACTACAGCCAATTGGAAATGGGATTTAAACACTATCCCAGTAAAAAATATTAGTGTTGAACCCAATGAACAGCTTGTCACTAAAGCAAGAGGTGAAACTCATGCTTAAGCTCTTTAATTGGTTGAAAAAAGATAATATTTGGGATTTTAAAGGTGGGATCCATCCGCCTGAAATGAAGCTACAATCTAGCCAAACACCGATGCGTATTGCATCAGTGCCCAATGAGCTGATTATCCCATTACAACAACATTTGGGCCCTGAGGGAGAGCTAATTGTTCAGGTTGGCGACTCCGTATTAAAAGGCCAGCCATTGACTAAAGGGCTTGGGCGTACTGTACCTGTTCATGCATCAACTTCAGGGGTGATCACTGCAATTGAACCTATGGTAACGGCACACCCTTCAGGCTTAAAAGAATTGTGTGTGCGTATTGCAGCCGATGGCCATGATACATGGTGTACTTTGTCCCCAGAGCCTAATTACGTTCAACTAACCCGTGCTGAATTACTGCAAAAAATTGAACAAGCTGGGATAGCCGGCCTCGGTGGTGCAGGTTTCCCAACAGCATCAAAATTGGCCGGTGGTCAAGATGCGATTAAAACATTAATCATTAATGCAGCTGAATGTGAGCCTTATATCACAGCTGATGATAGGTTAATGCAAGAACATGCACAGGAAGTTATTGAAGGCTGTCGTGTTTTACAGCATTTATTAACCCCAGACCAAGTATTAATTGGTATTGAAGACAATAAACCCGAGGCTATCCAAGCCCTAAAAGATGCTGTCACCTCGCAAGACAAACAAATATTCATCCGAGTTATACCAACAAAATACCCATCAGGTGGTGCCAAACAGCTGACAAAAATTTTGACGGGAAAAGAAGTGCCATCCGGTGCGCGTTCTTCACAAATTGGTGTGTTGATGCAAAACGTCGGTACTGTCGTCGCCATTAAACGCGCGGTTGTTGATGGCCAGCCATTGATTGAGCGTGTGGTAACCGTTACTGGTGAAGCCATCAGTAAACCGGGTAATTTTTGGGCGCGTTTAGGCACTCCGGTTAAACATCTATTACAGCAATCAGGTTTTCACCCAGAGCCAGAACAAATGGTGATTATGGGGGGGCCTTTAATGGGCTTTACCCTACCCGACCTGAATGTCCCTGTCGTAAAAATTTGTAACTGTTTACTGGTTCCCACAATGGAAGAAATGGGACCTAAAGCACTAGAAGAAGCGTGTATTCGTTGTGGGTTGTGTGTCGATGCCTGCCCAGCCGGGTTACTTCCTCAGCAACTTTACTGGTTCAGTAAAGGAGATGAACACGAAAAAGCGCAAAAACATAATTTATTTGACTGCATAGAGTGTGGTGCATGTGCTTATGTGTGCCCAAGTAATATTCCGCTAGTGCAATATTATCGTCAAGAAAAAGCAGAAATTCGTGAAATAGCTCAAGAAGAGCGCCGTGCCGCTGAAGCAAAATTGCGTTTTGAAGCAAAACAGTTGCGTATGGAACGTGATAAGCAAGCGCGGGAAGAACGTCATAAAAAAGCTGCTGTACAGGTAGATAGCGCTGATAAAGATGCCGTTAATGCAGCTTTAGCCCGGGTTAAAGCCAAACAAAGTGCGACAACCGAACCAATTAAGATTGTTTCCGGTGAATTACCAGACAATAGTGCTGTGATTGCTGCTCGCGAAGCCCGTAAAGCACAAGCACGTGCTAAACAGGCGGAAAAACTGGCCAATACACCAGTAGAACCTACTGATATAGAGACCACGGATGATCCTCGCAAAACC